>JAOACP010000010.1 GCA_026417795.1 Thermanaerothrix sp. | reverse complement strand
AGATGTGTATAAGAGACAGCTGCACCTCGTAGGCCCTCTTTATCCCCGCGTGGAGGTTGGGGTAAAGGGTGTAGCGCATCCACTTGAGGCGCTCTATCACCTCCTGGTCATAGGCCCCCATCCTCATGACCTTGCCCAAGCCCTCGTTCATGCTGCAGTAAGAGCGGTTCCCCAGGTCCTTGTTCTCTATCACGAACACCGGCATGTGGGGGCTCGTCACCCCCGCCATGGGGCCCACGGCGTTGTGATGGTGGCAGGGGTCAAAGGTTATCTCACCGCTGGCCGCCAGCTCCTGGGCCTCCTCCGGCGTCGAAGCCCAACCCTCGTACAAACACGCGGCGATCACAGCCCCCCGCATGGGACCGGACATGCGATCCCAGGTTATGGGAGGGCCCGCGTGCATGAGCATCTTCTCCCCCATGCCCGGCACCACTTCCACCGCCAGCCCCATGTCCACCAGCACCGGCTGGGCCGACAAGAGCCTGGACAGGGCCTCTTGGTTGGCCTTCTCGATATCCACCATCCGCTACCCCTCCTTACGTCGAAGAACTCTTTCTATAAACGGAAACCTAAACCCCGTCACCTGCCGCCGATCTCAAGCCCCCTGCTTGCCCTTAAGCTTCCTGAGCTTGGAAAGCAGGTCCGCCCCCGCCGCCGGCGGACGCCAGTCCATCTGAACCACCGGCACGTTCTGGGCCGTGAGGTCCTGGGCAAACTGCTCAACCCCGATGTTGACCGCCTTGGGCCCCTCCTTGAGAAGCCTACGCAAGTTCTCGTGCAAAGCCATCACCCCTTAAGAAGGTACGCAGCAAGCCTCGAGGCCTTGGCGTTGCTGTCCATCACCACCACTCCCGCGTCCTCCAATATCTTCCTCTGACGGTCCGCGTCCTGGGGATCCTCGGGGGTGCCGCAGACGGAGGCCACAAAGACCACCCGGTCCCCCGCCAGCTTCCGGGCCCTCTCTATGCCCTCCACCAACCCCGACGCGGGGTCCGGGTTGCAGCCGTAACCTATCACCACGTCGAAGAGGATGACCCCCACGTGGGGATCCTTCGCCTCCTCCTCAAACCGGGAGGCCCTCAAGGACACGTCTATCATGGGGTGCAGACGGCCCTGGGTGAACTCGTCCTCCCCGAAGTCCACTATGCTGTGCTCAACGGACCTCAAGCTGTCCTCAAGCTTGAGCTCCTTCTTCAAGGGGGTGTTGCTGTGGATGGGGCCCAAGACCTCCTGGGCGATGAGCTGGGCCTCGTAGCAGAGGGTGCCTCCCGAGTAGAGCCCCCTAAGGTAGCCCTTGCGGATCCCTATGCGCTCCGCCATGGCCCGTATCCTACGGTCCTCCTCCTCCATGGCGGACCTCACCGCCTTAACGTCCTCACCCTTGGCCAGGGCAGCGGCCACCGCCGCGGTCTCCTCCAGCTCCCGGCAGATGTAAACCGGGTGCCGGTCGCCGCTGGCCTTGCCCCCTATGAAGCCTAGAACCACGGGCTTGGAGGAACCGGAAGCGAGCTTAAGTATCCTCTCCTCCACCTCCGGCGCCGGGGGCTTGCCCAGGATCACCAAGACCTTCACCTCCGGATCCTCCAAAAGGATCCTGGAGGCCATCTCAACCATTATCCCCCCCACCTCGGACTTCACGTCCCTGCCGCCGGTGCCTATGCCGTGAAGGGTCCCAACACCCCGGCGGGCCAGCTGCACGTGGACCTCCTGAAGCCCCGTGCCCGCCGCGGCCACCATGGATACGGGACCCACGGGACACACGTTGGCCATCCCTATGGCCACGCCCCGGATTATCACGGTGCCGCAGTCGGGACCCATCACCAAAAGCCCCTTCTCCGCCGCCGCCCGCTTAACCTCTACCTCCTTCTCCAGGGGCACGTTGTCCGAGTAGAGCATCACGTTGAGGCCCTTGGATATGCAGTCCATTGCCACGTCCCCGGCGTAACGGCCCGCAACGGACACCACCGCCAGGTTGGCGTCCGAAAGGACAGAAAGGGCGCCGTCAAGGCTCTTGGGCCTGTAAACCCCGCCCCCGTCCTGCCCCTGCTGCTTCCAGGGAGGGTTGCTAAGGTACTCCTTGGCCTTCGCCACCGCCCCATCAAGCAGGTCCGGCTCCCCCATGACCGCTATGATAAGGTCGTTGGGGGTGGCGCAAAGCCCCGACAGGTCGTAACCCGCGGCGGCAAGGATCCTCAAGTTCGCCTCGGTGCCCATGGAAAGGGACGCGGAGCTTACCCCCTCCATGGAGTTGATCTCCTTGGCAACCCTCATGAGGGTGACGCTGTCGTAATAGGTGCGCTCCACCACCTCTATGCGCTGAACCACAAGATCACCTCCGCAACCTAAAAAATTTACGTCTAAAACAAAACTCAAAGAGCCATCAACCCCTCGATGCCCAGGGCGATCCCAAGAAGGCAGCACCTTCCGGAGGTATGTCCCACCGCCTCGGCCCTTCCCACCGCCCCAAGCAGATCCTGCCCCTCCATGGCCCCGTGCAGCCCCTTAAGAACCTCCAGGGCGCCCCTCCAGGCAAGACCCCTAGCGGCGCAGATAAGCTGGTCCGAAGAGAACCAAGACGTGGCTCCCAGGTCAAAGACCCTAAGGAACCCTTGCCCCGCAAGTACGTCTCCAACGGCCCTCCTGGCTAAAAGCCAACCGGTCAGCACGTCGTCCCCCGCCGGTGTGTGTCCAGGGCCCATGCCCACAAGCCCCATGGGATCCCCCCTCTCCACAGGCCCCCTGAGGGACCAAAGCTCCGGGTCATCAAGGTAACCAAGCCACTCAAGCCAAAGGGGCCTTAAACTCTCAAGGGGCTCAAGCCCCTCCACCCAGGGCCGGTACATCCCGGGGGCCGGGGAAAGCCAGACCCAGCCGCCCGGCTCAAAGCCCTCCAGGGAACCCACAAGTGCGCTCTTGGGCCCCATGATGGACGGGTCCTCCACCAGGCTCACCCGTCCTCCTCCAACCCCCTCCAGGTTCACCGCCCTTCGGTGAACCTCCCGAACCTTAAGGGGAAACTCCCAAATGGACGGCTCTAACAGGGTGTCATCGCTTACCCCAAGGGGGAAGACCCTGCGATCCCCCATGGGTACCTCAGCCCAGCACCCCCTGGCGCTTCAGCTGATCAACCTCACCATCCCCCATGGAAAGGAACTCCGCGAGGACCTTCCCGGTGTGCTCCCCAAGCAGCGGAGCGGGGCCATTTATCTTGCCCGGGGTCTTGGAGAACTTTATGGGTATACCCGGCACCTTGAGCTCCCCCGCCACCGGATGAACCAAAGACACTATCATGTCCCGGGCCAGCACGTGGGGGTCCGATATGACCTTATCCACCGTGTTTATGGGCCCGCAGGGCACGTTGGCCTCCCGCAGGACCTCCACCCAATGGGCGGTGCTCCTGGTCCTGATGCGCTCGTTTATGGCCGCCTTGAGCTCCGGCCAGTTCCTTATGCGGTCCGAGTTGGTGAGGAACCTGGGGTCCTCCACAAAATCCTCCATGCCAAGCACCGCGCAGAGCTTGGCCCACAGGGCGTCGTTGCCCGCCGCTATGTTCACGAACCCGTCGGAACTCTCGAAGGTGGCGAAGGGGGCTATGGAAGGATGATCGTTGCCAGCGGGCTTAGGTACGTTGCCGGTCACCACGTACCGGGCTATGGCGTTCTCCAACGTGGCCACCAGACAATCCAGCATGGCCACGTCCACCATCTGGCCCTGCCCCGTGATGTCCCTGGCCCGCAATGCCCCCAGTATGCCTATTACGGTGAACACGCCCGCCAGTATGTCCGCCATGGAGGACCCCACCTTGGTAGGGTGCTCCTCATCCTGGCCGGTTATGCTCTGCAGCCCCCCCATGCCCTGGATGATCAGGTCGTAGGCGGGGAGGTGGCTGTAGGGGCCGTACTGGCCGAACCCTGAGCTGGCGGCGTAAATAAGTCTTGGGTTCGCCTCGGAAAGCACCGAGTAGCCCAGCCCCAGCTTCTCCATGGTGCCGGGCTTGAAGTTCTCCACCAGCACGTCCACCTTCTTCACAAGCTCCAGGAGCAGCTTCTTCCCCTCCGGGTGCTTAAGGTTTATGGCGACGCTCTCCTTGCCACGGTTTATGCTCATGAAGTAGGCGCTCTCACCGTTGACCATGGGGGCAAAGGCCCTGGAGTCGTCGCCACCCGTGGGGTTCTCAACCTTTATGACCCTGGCCCCCATGTCGGACAGCATCATGGTGGCGAAGGGGCCCGCCAACACCCTGGTAAGATCCAGCACCGTAACTCCTTCCAACGGCCTCATAACCCTCACCTCCCGTAAGGTATCCGCCTGGCGGGCTCAAAGGGGCAACGGCCCTCATCCAGGATCCCCCGGTAACTCCTTAGGTTGCGGTCTTCCACGTGGTCAAACCACTGCTCCCCGGAGCTGTTGGGCAAGACCCGCCTTATGGGGTCCGGATCCAGCCGGGCCCAAACGTACTCGTCGCTGGCCCTGGCCTGGGCAAGCTTCATGGCGGAGGGATGCACTATCATGGACCCCCCGAAGAAATAGGCCCCCGAAGCGTCCCGGCCCACCGAGTTGGTGGCCACCCAGTAAACGTGGTTGTCGTAGGCCCTGGCACGGTTGGTTATCTCCCAATGGTCGAAGGTCCTCATGAACGCCGAGGGCCGGCATATGACCTCCGCCCCCATGAGGGTGGTGACCCTGGCAAGCTCAGGGAAGTCGCCGTCGTAACAGATCACTATGCCTATGTTCCCAAGCTCCGTCTTGACGCAGAAGGGCTCGTGCCCCGGCGTGGTCCACCCGCCCCCCTCAAGCCTCTCGGTGGGGAACGGATGGGTCTTCCTGTAAACCCCCAATATGCCGGAGGGCCCTATGAGGACCGCGGAGTTGTAAACTACCACCCGCTCAGGCCCCCTCTCGTAGGTTGGGAAGACCAGATGTATTCCCATCTTACGAGCCCACTCAACCCCCCGGTCCGTCAAAGGCCCTGGGATCTCGGACACCGCGTCCCAAAGGTCCTTCGAGTCCCCCAAGGGAGTAAACCCGGTGGTGAAGCTCTCGGGCAAGACCACCAGCTCCGCCCCGGACTCCTTGACGCAGCGATCCACCCAGGCTTCCGCCCTTAGAAGGTTCTCCTTCACGTCCATGGGCTCCACGGCGAACTGAACCGCCGCCGCAACGAAAGATCTCATCCCCATCCCCCCGTATGGCCCCAAACAGGAACCCGTAAAACTATGCGCCGCTCATTTTGTAAATTCGGCACAGGAAGCCCGCCTCGAGAGCAACATTCCGACCAGGTCCTGCGATCGTCGCTTTCGAGCCCTGAAGCCTCTTGCCTTTATCGTCCGCTACATTACAATACCTTCTTAAGGGATGCCATCACATGGCAACCGTTGACAATCTGGCGAAGACCGTTGAGCAACAATATCCATATTGCCCAGGGCTTCACAATGGGCGGTCCAAGGGGGACTGGCTTTGATAGCGGCGGACCTTTTAAGGCATCACCTATTCCCTGACTTCGACCTTTTGGGGGGCAGCAGCGGCCTCAACCGGGAGCTCTCTTCGGTGTCCGTCATAGACGCCCCGGACGTGGACCGATGGATGAGGGGCGGGGAGTTCCTGGTGGGGAGCGGCTACATATTCCGGGAGGACCCCGAGGCCTTCACGGACTTCTTAAGGCGGGTGAACGACCGGGGCATAGCGGCGGTGGGTGTGAAGCTGGACCGGTACCATCACGAGCTGCCATCCTCCATGGTGAGCGAGGCAGATCGGATGGGGCTGCCGCTGCTATCCATACCCCTTCACTATCGCTGGACCGACATAATAGAGGGGGTCCAGACCTTCATCCTTCAGGAGAGGAACCGTTCTGCCTGTTCACCCTATGAGGTGGGGAGCTTCCTTGAGGAGGGGCTGGACATACGGCAGATACTCTCCACCTTCGCCTCCAGGCTTCAGAGGACCCTCACGGTCCAGTGCTCCCAGATGGGCATATGCCACAACTTCCTGCCCGACGGTTCCGTGGAGGGTCCAGAAGCGACCCAGGCCTTCCTCAAGACCCCGGTGGTCCAGGAGCGGGGGCTTCCCAAGCGGGGGCAGGTGGTGGCCAGCCTGGAGCTCAGGAACAGCGGGGTCCTACAGTGGAGCGCCTCCTACCGCTTCCTATCCGACACCCCCCTCACGCTCCACCTGTGGCTGAGCCAAGGGGAGAACCTTCCCTCCACAAGGCAGGAACGGATGGTTCTAAGGGCCATGACGCTGGTGCGGGCCTCCGCCCTGGAGCTGTCCGCCATATCTAACCGGTCCGCCATGAGGAAGGAGAAGCTATTCGAGGCCCTTTGCCTTGATATATACAACGACCCCTCCATAATCGAGGCCAACCTGAAGGAGCTTGGCATAACCCTTCCCCAGAGGTCCTGCGTGGCCATAGTCTCCGCCGCGGAGGGCTCCTCGCCGCCTCGTTGGACCCCTTCAAACCCGGTGATGAGCTACCGGCTCGGGGACATGTGGACGGGGCTGATACCACTGTCCGACCTGGAACAGATCAAGCGGGAGTGGAACCAGCGAGCCATGGACCTCAAGGTGTACGTGGCCATAGGGGGAACCGTCCGGACCATGGGAGAGATAAGCAGGTCCTACCAGGAAGCCAAACGGACCTTCAACTGGCTTAGGGAGTTCTCCCTGGACCCCGGGGCTTACGCCCACGATGACCTGTCGCTGTACGCCCTGCTGGACAACCTCTTCCGGCTTCCCGAGGCCAAGGGTGTTTACAAGAGGTTCTTCGAACCCCTTCTCGAGGAGGCCTCGTCCAGCTCAAGGAGGAGCCTTCCCCTAAAGGACCTGGTAAAGAGCCTGGTGAGCTGCGACTTCAACGCCCGGCAGTGCGCCCAGGCGCTTCATCTGCACTACAACACCGTGAGGAACCACCTGGACGAGCTGGAGAAGCTGTTGGGGGTGGACCTCAACAACCCCCACCACAGGCTGGGGCTCGCCCTGGCTTACCACATAGGCAACGGTGTTCAAAAGCGGGGGATCAAGCTCTGACCTTAAAAAGCATCACGATTCCCAGGAGGAAGAACCCCGCCAACAGCGGCCCCCCAAGGGCGAAGGAGCCGGTCATCTGAGAGATGAGCCCGAACGCCATGGGGCCCAGCACCCCGGCGAACTTGCTGGAGAGGTCGTAGAAGCCGAAGAGCTCCGCGCTGCGGTCCTTGGGAACTATCCTCGAGAAAAGGGATCTGGACAGCGCCTGGGCGCCGCCCTGGACGGAACCTATGGCGAGCGCCATGGCCCAGAAGTGGGACGAGGTCCTTATGAAGGGGACGAACAGGCATATCACAAGGTACACCGCCAGGGCGCCCATGAGGGCCCCCTTGTCCCCGATGAAGTCCGACACCTTGGCCCACAACATGGTCAAGGGGATGCCCACGAACTGGGTGGCCACCAGCGACATGAGGAGGGTGCGCTGATCTATCCCTATGCTGGAACCGTAAATAACCCCCATCCTCATGATGGTCCCTATGCCGTCGTTGTAGAGCCAAAAGGCAAAGAGGAACCACATGACGTTGGGGTTTTGGGGCAGCTCCCGGAGGGTTCTTATGGGCCTTGCGAAGGGCCCCAAGGGATCCTTGGGGGTGGCGGGAGGCTCTTGGATGAACAGCCAGAAGGGGACCGTGGCGGCGGCCCACCAGAGGGCCACGGAGGCGAAGGCCATCCTGAAACCCGCCTCTCCGTAACGGGCGGCCATGAAGACGTTGATCGTAAGAAGCACCCCGCCGCCCAGGTATCCCAGGGCGTAGCCCGCGGAGGACAGGAGGGAACGGTCCTCCTCGGGGGCTATGTGGGGAAGGAACGAGTCGTAGAAGACGTTGTTGAAGGAGAACCCAAGGGAACCCACGATAAAAAGCCCAAGCCCAAGGACCCAGCCACCTTCGGGAAGCAGTCCCATCAGGAAGGAGGAGGCCACCCCAAGGGCGGTAAAGGCCGTGAAGAGGGCCTTGCGGATCCCCCGCTGGTCCGCCGCGGCCCCCAGCGCAGGGGCCAAAAGGGCGGTGACGAGCATCCCAAGGGCGGTGCCGTAGCCCCACATGGCGAGCACCAGCTGTTTGCTAGATCCCGTCCCCAGGACCTCCCGGTAGAAAAGGGGGAACATGACCGCCATTATGGTGGTGGCAAACCCAGAGTTGCCCACGTCCTGCAGGACCCAGGCCAGCCATTTGGGGTCCTTGAAGACCTTAGCCATTTTCAAAATACTAATTACGAAAGCCCCCCTTCATCTAGGCAGGATGGGACTTAGTTTACCATCCCCGCGCCAAAGAACCTAATGGGTTGTAAAATCCTCCTTGGTCCACAAGAAGCGAAGTGGAGGGATCGGGTCTGATAATTTTGGAAGGGGTGTCCCTTAGATACGGTGAAAGGGTGATACTGGACAACGCGGGCTGGGTGGTTACGACGGGGCAAAAGGTGGCCCTGGTGGGTCCCAACGGCTGCGGCAAGACGTCGCTCATGAGGCTGCTGGCCGGGGAGGATCATCCCGAGTCCGGCACGGTCACGGTGAAGGCCCTTCAGGTGGGGTATCTGCCCCAGGACATAGCCCAGGTGGGGCCAGGGAGCGTCATGGAGTACCTGAAGTCGAGGAGCGGCCTCACGCAGGCGGAGGCGGCCATGCGGGAGTTGGAAGCTCGAATGGGGGAGCCCCACATGGAGGAGGACGAGGCCATAAGGCTCGCCAGGGAGCACGACGGGCTGCAGTCAAGGATCGCCTCCTTGGGGGGCTACTCCTTCGAGGCCCGGGCCAAGCGGGTTCTGAGCGGCCTTGGGTTTGAAGAACGGGACTACGAAAGGGACTGTTCCGATTTCTCCGGGGGATGGAAGATGCGGATACTGCTGGCCTCGATACTCCTGTCTCAGCCGGAGGTGCTCCTCCTTGACGAGCCCACAAACCACCTCGACACGGAGAGCATGGAGTGGCTGGAGGGGTACCTCAAGTCCTTCGATGGGACCATGGTGGCGGTGTCCCACGACAGGCGTTTCATAAACAGGACCACCGGGGCGGTGGCGGAGATCCGGGGAGGCAAGATAAGGACCCACCAGGGAAGCTACGAGTCCTACCTCAAGGCCCGGGAGGCGGAGGATGAAGAGCTGCGCCGAAGGGCCCGGGATGTAAGGGAGCTGAGGGCCAGGACCATGGCCTTCGTGGAGCGCTTCCGCTACAAGGCCTCGAAGGCCTCTCAGGCACAAAGCCGGCTGAAGGCCCTGGAGAGGATAGAGGAGACGGGGCAGATGGAGTCCGCCAGGGAGCTCAAGATAAAGATCCCCGCCCCTCCCAGGGGGCCCGAGTTGGTCATGAGCGCCCAGGACCTTGGCATGAGTTACGACGGACGGTGGATCTTCCGGGGAGTGCGGTTCGAGGTGCACCGGGGCGACCGGGTGGCCCTGGTGGGGTACAACGGGTCCGGCAAGTCCACCCTCATGCGGCTCATGGGCCTTAGGGAATCCCCGTCGGAGGGAACCCTGCGCCTTGGCAGCGGGGTTAGGACCGCTTTCTTCTCCCAGGAGAGCGCCACCAACCTGGACTATGGCAAGACCGTTCTGGAGGAGGCAAGATCCGCCAGCCTGTCCGTCACCGACCAGGACGTGAAGTCAACCCTTGGGGCCTTTCTTTTAGGCCCCGACTACTGGGACCTGCCGGTGGAGGTCCTTTCGGGCGGCGAGAAGTCCCGGCTTACGCTGGCCAAGATGCTCATGGAGCCCGCGAACCTGCTGCTCCTGGACGAGCCCACAAACCACCTGGACGAGAGGACCAAGGAGATCTTCGCAAGCGCCCTTGGGGCCTACCAGGGAACTTTGGTGATAGTCTCCCACGACCGGGACTTCTTAGACGCGGTGGTGAACCGGGTGTTCGAGATACGGCGGGGCACCCTTCGGGAATACCTGGGGAACTACAGCAGGTTCGCGGAGCTTCGGGGGGAGCTCGATGGTAACTCGGACTTACCTGGGGAGGAGTCCAAGAGGCCCCGCCGGGATCTAAGCTCCTCCAAGGACTCCATAAAGGAGGAGCGAAGGCGCAGGGCGGAGGACAGGAACAGGATATACCGCCTCAAGAAGGCGGTGTTGGACAGGATGGCCCCCATAGAGGAGGCCATCGGGGCGGCGGAGGCGAGGAAGGGGGAGCTGGAGGGGCTTTTGTGCAGCCCCGAGGTGCTTGGGGATTCGTCAAAGGTACAATCCCTCATGCTTGAGCTGTCGGAGATAAACCGGCGCCTTGAGGCATTGTACCCCCAGTGGGAGGCGCTGGCGGAGGAGCTTGACGCCATAGGTAGATAAGATGAGCCCGGGGCGCTGAGCCCCGAAGCTCCGCAAGGGGCCCGATGGACCGCCCTTCAACCATCAATCCCTGCGGCGCAGCCTTATGAACGTACCCTCGCCGGGGGAGGACTCCACGCACAGCACCTCCGTGGCGTTGCCCACCACCTCGAGCTCCGTGCCCTTGTGCTCCCCCCCGGCCAGCCCCCAGTAGTACTCCCCTATCTCCCTCTGTTGGGGGTGTATGAGGCGGCGCCTCAACTTTTCCAGCTCCTCTTGGGACAAAACCAGGTCCCAGGATCGGATCTCCACGTGAAGGACGCCGTTTACGAACATGAATCGGTTCTCTATGTCCCGGGAGCCGCGCCTTATCAGGTAGGCCACGAGCTCCCCGCAGGCGTGCACTGCCTTGGCCCACTGTCCTTTCATGCTATCAATCCTCCTCCCTCAAGGCCTCAAGCACGGGAAGCAGCATGGCGGCCACGATGCCACCCGAAAGGCCGTTGTTATATAGGCTAAGCCCGCCGTGGACGCTGCCCACGGTCATCACCACCATTAGGTGCAGGAACCCGGCGGCCAAGCCCGCCACCACCCCAAAGGCTCCGCTCACCGGGGCAAGACAGCCGCTGAACAGCACCGCCAGGGATGCCCCCGGGCTGGCCACCGGCCAGACGGATATCACCGCGGCTCCCCAGGTGCCCAGCATGACGGGCACCACGTTCCTCAAGTGCTTGCCAAACCCCCCAAAACCCGCCAGGGTTATCATGCCGCCTATGGTAGGACCGTTCAGGTCCCCTCCGGTCAGCCTTATGTACATAAGGCCCAGAAGCCCCAGGGACCCCATGTTCACAAGGGAAGGGCCGAAGCCTGAGTACTGCACGAAATCGGACACAAGACGCCCCGAGGAGGAGTAAATGTCCCTAAGACCCGGCATTGGGTTGGGGGTTATCACAAGGCCCGTGATCATCATGGCTGAAAAGAAAAGCAGGACCGGCACGAAGAAGATGTCGTGGCCTCCGTGGAACCAGTAGAATCCCCCGTCAAGGGGAACTCCTATGGCCCTAAAGAGCCCAAGGGACACCAGCCCAAGAAAGCCGCAGGTGAATCCCACGTTGTAGAGGTTGTAGCCCTGGTGCACCACAAGGAAGTGTTTGGCAAGGGGAGGCAGGAAGAAACCTGCCGCAACCCCCCCCACAAGCCCCGCCAGCAAGGACCCAAGCCAAGGCCCCACCGGCGACAAGGAGGCCCCGAAGGCAAGCTCGCTGACCAAGGGGGCCAGGGACGTGCCAAACAGGGATATGAGAAGGTGGTCCTTGAAGGGGACGCCCCGGAAACGGCTGTGGAGGAACACACCGATTATGATGGGCCAAACGTTGAGCAGGTTTTTGCCGAAGAACCCGAAGCCGCAGACCGTAAAAACCGCCGCTATGGCAGGACCGGTGAGCCTAACCTGGGCGGCGGCGCACACCCCCAGCGCCGCAAGGCCCAAAAACCCCGCGTTAACCAACGCGGCGGAGGGACCTCCAAGCAACACGTAGTCGGTTATGAGGGTGCAGGTGGAGAAGAGTATCCGCTGAAGCCCCGCGAACAGCTCGTCCACGTCTCCACCGGACATGACGATGCCCCATAGGATGATGGCCCACATGAACGCTGAGACGATCCAGTATCGTCGAAACTCCCTCCTCACCTCCTCCATCGGGAGGCACCTCCGAAGATATCGGCAAGGGGCGGTGAGTGGTTAAGGAACTTCTTATTCACCGGGTCACACTCCTTAATATTTTAATAATAAAGGTTTATTATTCTCAATTATACCATCCTATCCGCTAAAGCCGGATAGAATCCACTGATATATCAAGAGCCACCGGGGGTTTAGGACGAAGGCGGGGAAGAGCCCCATGGGTATCACGGACCTTGCCACGTGGTAAGCGGAACCGGGGGTCTCGGTCCTGGCCACCATGGCAAGGGGCACCTGGCAGCACATAAAGCCCAAACCGTAGGCAAGGGGTTTGCCGAGGTCTTGTACAAACCCCATGGCCCGGTTGGAGCAGTAGGCCACCCAAAGCCCCTGCACGAGAACCTCGAGAAGTAGGAAGCACAGGACGAACACCCTGCCAAGGGGCAGCGAGGCGGACTGGGACCTTAGGGATCGTACCAGAGGGGCAATCCCCCTTCCGTAAGAGATCCAGAATATTACTCCCCAGGTAAGAAAACCCAAAAGATAACCGGCGATTTGCACGAGACCCACCCCATTCTTTTAATTTTGATCACAAGTTAGACTCTTATGGGTCCATATGATATATTACGTCTTCGGGGCCTTAGCCCGGAAGGGAGGCTTTAAAATGACCGAGTGCCGGTTAAATATTAGCAGGAGAACGGTGCTCCTGGCAGACGGTTCGATACTCTTGGCCGCCTCTTTCTGGGGCGTGGGGTTTGCGGTGCTGAAGGACGCGTTGACGTACCTTCCAACCTTCACGGTGTTGGCGTGCCGATTTCTCATTGGAGGCGCCATCCTGGGGCTCATCTTCCGAAAACGGCTTACGGGGCTCTCGAAGAGGGGGATCTCCGACGGCTTCATCGCCGGGGTCCTTCTATTCATGGCCTTCGCCCTTCAGACCATGGGGCTCATATGGACCAGCGCGGGGAAGCAGGCATTTCTTACCGCCACATACGTGGTGCTGGCACCCCTCATATCCTGGGGGATAACCAAGCGCTTCCCGGGCCTTAAGCCCATGGCGGCTTCGTTCATATGCCTTTGGGGAATATGGACCTTGGGCTCCGCCGAGGCGGGGGGGCTCAACAAGGGAGACCTCATGACCTTGGGCTCCGCGGTGTTCTTCGCCGGCCACCTCCTGGGGGTGGACCGGTTCTCCAAGAGGACCGACCCCGTTGGGCTGGCTTCCGTGCAGATGATCACCCTGGGGCTTTTGAGCCTGCCCCTGGCGGCGATGCTTGAGGAGCCCTCGTTCGGCGCCATGCCCCCAAGGGTCTGGTGGTCCATGGCCTACATGGTGGCCTTCTCCACCGTTGGAGCCTTCACGATCCAGAACGTGGCGCAGCGCTACACCTCCCCCACCCATGCAGCGCTTTTGCTCTCCACCGAGGCGGTCTTCGGAGCCATAGCGGGGGTGCTTATGCTGGGAGAGGTCTTCACCCCCCAGATGTTCATCGGCGCATCCATGGTCATGGCGGCCATACTCATGGTGGAGCTGCAGCTGCCCCAGGGCTGGACGGAGCGGTTGATGGGCCTATTCGGCAAGGCGGAGGAGCGGTGAAAAAAGACAATAACCAGGGGGCTCGAAGGCAGCGGGAAACCCTCAAAACCTCAGGGCATGAAAAGCCATAGATAAGGCGATAAGGCGCGGGGCGGAGGCGAACCTCCGTCCCGCGCCTTATCCCTGAAACCGTCTTGTTTACGCGTCCTTCCCCGCCAAGAGGCCTCAGCACACAAGCAAAAAGGGGCGATCTTACGATCGCCCCTTCGGGGAAGTTCTAAATTTTATTTAGAGCTTCACCACGTTGGCAGCCTGCTCGCCCTTGGGGCCCATCTCCACATCAAGGGAGACCCGCTGCCCCTCCTCGAGGGACTTGTAGCCATCCATCTTGATGGCGCTGAAATGACAGAAAACATCCCTACCCTCGTCGGTGGTGATGAAGCCATAACCCTTCGTCGCGTTGAACCACTTAACAGTACCCTGAGTAGCCACTTGTTGCCTCCTGAATTTAGTCCTTTCTAGAGAAGGACGGTTGCGCCGCCCGTCCTGGGCGACAGTGACATTATAGATCTTCTAAAAATTTTGTCAACCGGGGAATTTAAATTAATTTTTTTAACCGCTACGGCTCTGGAAGCCACACCCCTCCCCATTCCACCAGGGTAAAGCCCCTCCTGGCGGGGACCTTCACCTTAGGCTCATCAAGGACCCCACCATCCCAGGGGCTGAAGGCCACCAGGGCCCTTATCTCGGTTTCCGGCGATGGGTTGACCTCAAGGGGCATGTTTTCCCTTAGGAACACAGGATCGAAGGGCCTTGCCGCCACGTCAACCCCCTTCTGTCTCAGGGTAGGCGTCCAGTAGGCGACGAACTCATCCAGCTCCCGCCCCTCAAGGCCCAAGGCGGACCCAACGCGTCTAAGACCGCCCTCCAGGCCGTTGGCGCGCACCACCCATCCCGCGCTCTCGGTGCGCACCGCATCACGAAGGGAACACTCGTAGTAAAGGCTGTGGCCGCCGGTGGAAAGGGAACCGTCGGGGGAGGCGTACACCCGCCAGGGCCCCAGCGGGGGGTCGCACTCCACCACCTCTCCCTTGGGTTTGGGCTCCAAAACCACAAAGGTCTTTACGGGGGGATAGAGGTATATGACGGGCTTCTTTACGACCGGCATCTCCCAGTCATCCGACAAGGGCACCAGCCGGCCCTTCTCAACCCTGAACCTCAACTCCGTCCCGTCCAGGTTCAGCACATGGACGACCCTTGGAAGATAGGGCACTCCGCTGGCCGAGAGCTTGATCCAATGGCGGTCCTCCAGGGGCATGGGCTCAAAGGGGGCGTCCCCCGTGGAGGCTATGAACCACTCGGTATGATCCCCAGACGCCACCTTGAGCAGCGCCGCCCAGCCAAGCCCCAAGGGGTCCAAGGGCCTTGCGTCCACCAGCTGGACCTTGAGGTCTCCTGATACGCACTTACCATCCAAGAGTCTCACCGCCAGGCCCCCTGGAAGCTGGTACCGGCCGTTCATTGGGTCCGGCATCTCGCCGGACGCGGCCGGAAGGGCTAAAAGGATCGTACACAAAGCCGCTGAGGCAAAGGGCGCCACATAACGCTTAAGCCCAACGAAGAACTTCATGGGTCTTCACCTCCCGGGCTCCACAAGGCCATGGCCAAAGGGGCCACCCTGAGGAAGATCTTAACCAAAAGCCTGCGGGGACCAGTGATCCCCAGCACAAACCCCGCACCGAAGGCCCCCGCCGCTAGGGCGGGAGCGTTCTTCGAAAGCCACCGGTCCACATCCCTGGAGAGGGCGAGCAGCCTCTCCCGGGAAGCGGTCAGCTCCCTTTCTTCCGAGGCCCCAAAGCCCATTTGAAACACCCCGCCCCCAAGCCCCAAAGGGCCGCCCCCGCAATGGCAAAGGCTCCCGGGCGACCCAGGTAAGGGGAGGCCCAAAGGGCCCCCCCGTAGGCGACGAAGCCCGCCCCCAGCCCAAGGAGCACGATACCCAGCATAACCCCCGCCGCCCACCGGGCCCAAAGGGCCCTAAGGAGCCGCATCTCCGCCTCCAGGGTCTCAAGGGCGCTCAAAAACAGCTTCGCCAGGGTCTCCATCGTCTTAAGGAAGCGCCTTCCCGCCCTTAGTCCTGCCGGTGCCTCACAAGGGCCCCCAGGAGAAGCCCCGCTCCAAAGGCCAGGGCCGCCACCGCAAGGGGGGACTCCCCCACCATCACCTTGGCGCGGTTCAAGGCCTCCGAGGCGGGCTCCGCCACGGCTCCGGCCCCCTTGGATATGCCCTCCACTATCCGGTCCTTGAGGCCCTCAAGGTATCTTCGTATCCGCTCCTCCCCCGCCCTATCCTCCAACAAATCCCCCCCAACCTTCTGCTCGATGGCATCCAAGCGACGCAGTATCTCCTTCAGATCCTCCTCCATCCGCCTCACCTCCGAACGTCTGTGTGCCTTCAATTATATAACCAGATTGCGCCGAAGCATGGCGGCAAGCAAAAACTGATATAATTATTGAAATTCCCAGCAGAAAGGAGCGGTATGCCGTGAACGTCTCGGAGGCAATAAGACAGAGGAGGTCCATAAACTTCTTCGACCCCCAAGGGGAGATACCCGAAGGGGTGCTAGAGGCGGTGCTGGAGGAGGCCAACCTCTCGCCCTCGTCATTCAACCTCCAGCCCTGGGAGGTGGTATTGGTAAGGGACCGGGAGAACAAGCGCAGGCTTCGGGAGTGCGCCTTCAACCAGCCCAAGGTGGAAGAGGCCTCGGCGGTGCTTATAGTGGCGGCAGACCCGATGGCGGTGGAGAACCACATAGACCCGGTGCTGGAGAGCATGGTGCGCCTGGGCTACATGAAGGAAGAGGACGCGGCGAAGATGAGGCCCATGCCGTTCAAGCTATACGGGGAGCCGGACTCCGAAAGGCGCAGGCTCTTCGCCATGAAGAACGCCTCGCTCTTCGCCATGAGCGTGATGATCTCCGCCATGGGGCACGGGCTTTGCACCCACCCCATGGACGGGTTCGACGAGGCCAAGGTGAAGGAGGCCTTCGGCATACCGGACAGATTTGTGATACCCATGCTCATAGCGGTGGGCTACCTCAAGGAAGGGGTGACCCTGCTGCCCAGGGGAATGAGAAGACCCCTTGGGGAGTTCGTTCACCGGGAGAGTTTCTGAGTTCTCAGCGCCTAGGGCCCATTGAATGACGGTTCAGCTTAACCGGCGGCATGGCTAAAAAAGTCATGCCGCTGATATTTTTTTCTTAAGATTCAAAAACGATTTCCTTCTATTGACTCAACTCCCAAGGGAACTAAATATATACGAATCCCCCGCTGGGGAAACGAAAACTGGAAGGGAGTTGGTGTTTTTGTCCGACGCTGTAAACAAGAGGGAGGGGTTTTCCTCTGGCCTTGCGGTGTTCTTCGCCACGTTGGGGTCCGCGGTGGGCCTTGGGAACATATGGAAGTTCCCGTACCTCACCGGGGCTAACGGAGGCGGGGCGTTTCTGGTGATCTACTTCATATGCATAGCCCTGGTGGGCATACCGGTGATGGCCGGGGAGTTCATCATAGGCCGCCGGGGCAGGAGCAACGCGGTGGGGTCCTTCCGGAACGTTACGGGAAACCCAAGCACCCCATGGAGGTTCGTCGGGATCATGGGGGTTCTGTCGGCTTACCTCATAATGTTCTTCTACACCGACGTGGCGGGATGGGTCTACTTCTACTTCTTCAAGGCCGCCACGGGGCAGCTGGCGGGGATCACCAAGGACCAGGTGGAGCCCCTGTTCAAGAGCGTGGTGGGAGCCGGCGCGTCGGACATGAAGGGCGCCGTGTCCCCCCTGCTCTGGCAGTGGGTAGTGTTGGGGCTGGTGGGTACCGCCATATCCATGGGAGTGAGAAGCGGCATAGAGCGGATAACCAAGACCCTCATGCCACTTTTGTTCGTCCTCATAATAATGTGTGACATAAGGGCCCTCACCCTTCCGGGAGCCAAGGAGGGGGTTTCATTCCTCTTCAAGGTGGACTTCTCCAAGGTCACCGCCTCGGTGATCCTCTCCGCCCTGGGGCTTGCTTTCTTCAAGCTGTCCCTCGGGATGAGCACCATGATAACCTACGGATCCTACTTCACCCAGGACAACCGGATGCTCAACACCGCCGTGAGGGTGGCGGCCTCGGACACCCTGGTGTCCATGCTGGCGGGGCTTGCCATATTCCCCACGGTCTTCAGCTTCCACATGGAGCCCTCCGCAGGGCCGGGGCTGCTCTTCATGACCATACCGCTGGTGTTCAGCCAGATACCAATGGGAAGCCTGCTGCTGGCCTGCTTCTTCCTGCTCACCTGCTTCGCCGCCACCACCGCCATGCTGTCCATCATCGAGGTGCCCATAGCCTTCATGGTGGAGGAGCTGGGCTTAAAAAGGCCCAAGGCGGCGCTCCTCAACTGCCTTATCATAGCCCTGGTGGGGGCCACCGCCACCCTTTCGGCGGACAGCACCGGCTACTTAGGACACGTCAAGGTGCTGGGCAGGAGCTTCTTCGACCTATACGACCACCTGTCCAGCAACATACTCATGCCCATCGGAGGACTCCTTACCGCCCTCTTCGTGGGCTACTTCCTCAAACCCCAGGTGGTGGAGGAGGAACTGTCGAACAACGGAACCCTGCATAACCGGTTTCTCATAAGGTGCTACCTGTTCGTAATACGCTACATAACCCCAGCGCTGCTGCTTCTGGTCTTCCTCAACACCGCTGGAGTCATAAAACTTTAACTTAAATATGATTCCAAGGTCCCGATGAGATCGCCTCCGAAGGTCCGATAAACACCTAGGACCCTTCGGAGGTGATGCGGAATGGATCGCAAGGTTGATCCCCTAACGGGAGTCAATCCCGTGGAGCCCATCCGCCCCAAGAGAAATCCCAAGGGAGCGCCGGGCAAACTTAAACGCCGATGGGAGGACCTTTTGGAGGAAGAAGAGCGAAAGGGGAACCACGGCCACCGCCCACAGCGCCAAGAGGACGACGGCCCACCCCCTAGCCCCAAGACAGACCAGGAGAGTCCAGCGCCAACGTCCGGCGGGGACCCAAAGGAGGTGCTCAGGCAGGTGAAGGAAAGCCCACTGCCCTTCCTGGAGGCCCACAGGCCCAAGGAGCCAAAGGGCAAGGTGTTGAATTCAATAGGATAACTCACTTGACTTTTGGGTTACTGCGAGTTACCATGAACCCGACATCCAAGGGAGGTGTTGGGTTTGGCGCTCATAAGAAGGATACTCGGAATGGTCTACGTCATGAGCCTCAAGGGGGAAAGGCTTGAGATGCTCTTCGACGGGGATCGGGCTTCTTCCCTAAGGCGCAGCATGGTCACCGTACAGGACCTCATGAACCGGTGCTAAAAGGCGACGCGGAACGTTAACTCCATCCTCATACCGGAAGAGAAGCGGGCGGGGTTCTATCCCCGCCCGCCATGTTCTTTCACCTTTCCAGCGCCCCGGCTGCCACGCCAAAGGCCACCCCAATACCCCAAAAGGGGGCCATTAAAGCTCCATGCCCGCCCTTAGGGCCTTGACGTTAAGCTCCAGGAACCTGGGGGGCACCACCTCCGCCAGGACCTCCTCCCAGTTTATGGAGTCAAGCCCCATGGCCTTTATGAGCGCCCCAAGGAGCACCACGTTCTGGGCCTTCACGTTTCCGAGGTCCTGGGCCACCTTTCCGGCGTCGAATATCTTGACGTCCTTAACCTTCCGGCGGAACATGCCGTTCAGGTCCTCGGGGTACCTGGCCTGCCCCAAAAGGACCGGCACCGGGTATATCTCGTAGTCGTTCACCACCAGCGCCCCGCCGTCCTTAAGATACGTAAGCCACCTGGCGGCCTCAAGCTTCTCAAAGGCCACCAGTATGTCCGCCTCACCCTCGGATATGACCGGAGAGTACACCTTGGAGCCGTAGCGGACGTGGGTGGTGACGCTGCCGCCCCGCTGGGACATGCCGTGGATCTCCGACATCTTAACGTCGTACCCCATCCGCATGAGGCCCTCGGAGAGGACCTTGGAGGCCAGTATGGTACCCTGCCCGCCCACGCCGACCAGGAGAATGCTCTTGGTGGAGTTACTACTCATTGACCTCGCCCTCCCTCGAGATGGCCCCCTTGGGGCATAGCTGCATGCAAAGGCCGCACCCGTTGCACTGGGCCACGTCTATGGTTATGATCCCGTCCTTCATGGCTATGGCGGGGCATCCGGGCCTCAAACAGGACTTGCACTTGACGCACTTGGACTGGTCCACCACGCAGTGCACCCCCGCCCGGGCCCTCTGCACGTCCTTTACGAGGGCGCATGGACGGCGGGTTATTATCACGAAGGGCTCCTCAGAGGCCTCCGCCGCCTTCACCGCCCCCTCGCAGGCCTTGTAGTCGTAGGGGTCCACCACCACCAGGTTCTCCCTCTTCACCCCGCAGGCCACGCACAGGGCCTCTATGTCCAAGGACACGGTCTCCTCCCCCATCAAGGTGCGGCCGGTGCCCGGGTTCTCCTGATGCCCCGTCATGGCGGTTATCCGGTTGTCCACTATCACCAGCGCCAGGGGCACCTTGTTGTACACCGAGTCTATGAGCCCCGTGATGCCCGAGTGGAAGAAGGTGGAGTCCCCGATGACCCCGAACACCTTGCCCTTCCGCCCAGCCAGCTGCTGCACCTTCTGGAACCCAACCCCCGCCGAGACCGAAGCCCCCATGCATATCACCGTGTCCCCCACGTTGAGGGGCTCCATGGCCCCAAGGGTGTAGCAGCCTATGTCGCTGGTCACCACCTTGTCCTTCACCCGGCTCATGGCGTAGAAGATGCCCCGGTGGGGACAGCCGGCGCAAAGCACCGGCGGGCGTCCCGGTATCTCGCAGTCCGGGGCGGTAACAGCCGGGGGCTCGGAGGACACGAAGGCCCGGCGCACCACCGCTGGGGACAGCTCGTCCACGGAGGGCAAAAGCTCCCTCCCCACGCACTGGATCCCAAGCTGCTTAACGAAGCCCTCTATGTAGGGCTCGTTCTCCTCCACCACGTATATCCTATCCACGCACTTGGCGAAGGCCCTTATCATCTCGTCCGGCAGGGGATAGGAGAAACCTATCTTAAGGTAGCTGGCCCTTTCGCCGAAGACCTCCCTCGCGTGCTGATAGCCTATGCCGCTGGCTATCACCCCAACCTCCCGGTGGGTCCCCCACTCTATGCGGTTGTATGGACAGCGGTTGGAGAAGTCCCGCAAGGCCTTTAGCCGCTCCTCCACCACGTAGTGCCTGGCCTTGGCGGAGGAGGGGGCCATCAACGTCTTCCTTATGTCCCGCTGGTACTCCCTTATGGGCCGCTCCTCCCTATCCGCAAGCTCCACAACCCCCTTGCTGTGACACACCCGGGTGGTGACCCGGAAGAGAACCGGGGTGTCAAACCGCTCGGATATCTCGAAGGCGGCCTTTATGAAGTCCTTGCACTCCTGGCTGTCCGATGGCTCCAGCATGGGCACCTTGGCGTGGGGGGCGTACCATCGGTTGTCCTGCTCGTTCTGGGAGCTGAAAAGCCCCGGGTCGTCGGCGGAGATGAGCACCAAACCGCCGTTCACCCCTATGTAGGCCATGGTGAAGAACGGATCCGCCGCCACGTTCACCCCAACGTGCTTCATGGCCGCCAGGGCCCTGGCCCCTCCCAGGGACGCACCGCTGGCCACCTCCAGGGCCACCTTCTCGTTTGGAGACCACTCGGAGTAGACATCCTTGTACTGGGACAGGTTCTCCAGTATCTCCGTGCTGGGGGTCCCAGGATACGCGGCCGCCACGTGAAGCCCCGCCTCCCAGGCCCCCCGGGCTATGGCCTCGTTCCCCGTCAGTATCGCCTTTTTGGCCAAGACCTTCCCCTCCTTCTGTCTTTTTGTTCCTTCCTCAGCCTAAGCCCCCAAGCATAGGGGCATGAAACCTAGAGACTTCCGCTTCCCTGGGACACCAGACAGGCCAGGGCTATGGAGTAAAGCTTCCCCCTTGCGGTCTCGGACCGGGAGGTCAGCACTATGGGGGACGCGGCCCCAAGGACAAGCCCCGCCATCTGGGCATTGGCGTAGTAGATGAGGCTCTTCCCCGCCACGTTGCCCGCCTCTATGTTGGGCATGAGGAACAGGTCCACCTGGCCGGTTATCTTGCTGTCTATGCCCTTGTGCCTTGCGGCCTCAGGGGACACCGCCACGTCCAAGGCTATGGGCCCCTCCACCACGCAGTCCCCAAAGGCCCCGGACTTCCACTCCTCCACCAGCGCCGCGGCGTCCACCGTGGCCTGCATCTTGGGGTTCACCTGCTCGTTCGCCGCCAGGAGCGCCACGTTGGGCCGCTGGTACCCAAGGGCCCTCAAGGCCCCAAGGGCGTTCCGAAGTATCCCCCTCTTGGCCTCCAGGTCGGGGGCTATGTTTATACCCCCGTCGGAGTGGAACACCAGCCTCTCCTCGCCTGGTATCTGGAACACCGACAGGTGGCTTATGAGGTTTCCGGTCCTAAGGCCCTTATCGGGGTTTAAAACCCCCCGCATGAAGTCGCTGGTGTTTACAAGCCCCTTCATCAGCACCTGGGCCCTGCGGTTTCTTACCGCATCCGAGGCGGTCAGCGCCGCGGACACAGGGTCCGGATCCGGGATGACCTCAAAGTCCTTGAGCCCCACCTCCTCCGCCAGCGGCGCTATGCGCTCCGGGTCCCCCACCAAGAGGGCGTCGCAAAGCCCCATCCCCTTGGCCATGGCCACGCACTCCAAAACCTCCCGGTCCTCCGCCGCCGCCACCGCCAATGTCACCGGACTGCCCTCGGACACCCTCTTAAGCACCTCGTCGTAGCTTCGAAGCATGAGCCTACCCCCCAGTCATGTGAGATGCCGCAAATAAGCCAATAACCCAAATAACACAAAAGTTCTGCACCGCACCACAAACCCAAGATTAATACCCCAAGGGGCCCTTGTCCAGGCCTGACATCTGGCGGCTGGATAAAAAAACAGCTTTTTCTGGTCATCCTTTATCGCTTTTATGTTTTTATTCTTTTTGAAGCTATATATTAGAAGCGCACTCCGGGAACCCGTTTTCCGCACCCTCAACGGTTGTGGCATGGCGGTTCAACGGTTAAAATTGGTAACGGCTTCATGGAAGCCCATCCCAGCGAAGAGGAGGAGCGAAAATGGCCAAGGCTGTAGTGGACAAGGATACCTGCGTGGGTTGCGAAGCTTGCGTGGGCGTGTGCCCCACCTCCGCCATCTCCATGGTGGACGGCAAGGCGGAGGTCAACCCCGACAGCTGCGTGGAGTGCGGCGCCTGCGTGGCCACCTGCCCGGTGAGCGCCATCTCCCAGTAGGTCGGTAAGCACCGCCGCGGGGGACCCCAAGGGGTCTCCCGTCTTTTTTTAATTTTTAATCCCTTGCGCTTTATCCCGCTAAATCGGGGCAACCCTTCGGCTGCCTTCCAAACCGCCCCACTTGGCGCTGCGCCGGTTAAGATCCCCAACCCCCTGCTATAAAAAGCTACGAGCCACGGGAAAGGTAATCCCCCCGCCTAAAGGGCTCAAAGGAGCGGCGGGGGTGCGGCAAACCCATAAAAATCGACCGGGGCACCCAGCGCAAAATCATTAGTAAAATGTTATAATTTGGAATAAAAATTGGAGGTGGTGCCCATGCCGAATTGGGGAAGCAAGTTCAGCCGCGCGTTGTTGGCGTTAGGGGTCATCCTCACCCTGGTCCCGGCCGCCCAGGCCAAGACCCGGGTGGCGGTGCTGAGCTTTCAGGACAACTCCGGCGCCGGAGCCCCCGCGGGGGCCATAGCGGACATGATGACCACGGAGCTCTTCAACACCGGCCTCTTCTCGGTGGTGGAGCGTTCAAGGCTCGACCAGGTGGCGGCGGAGCAGCGCATGTCCGCCCAAGGGCTCATGGACCCCACCGCGGCGGTGCAGATGGGCAAGATGCTCGGGGCGGACTACCTAATAACCGGCTCCGTGACCCAGTATAAGTACGAGGCCTCCGGCGGCGTGATACCCCTCCCCTTTGCAGGGTTCAGCGGGGTGGCGGTGGGCTCCGAGACCGCCTACGTTACCTTGGACGTGAGGCTCATCAACGCCGCCACCGGGGAGATAGTCCTAACCGCCAAATCCGAGGGGGCGGCCAACCAAACCCAGGGGGGGCTGGCCTACGACTCCGCGGTGTTCGGCACCGGCAAGGCGGGAGGCCTCCTGGGGCAGGCCACTTACAAGGCGGTAACCAAGGTGGTGGACCAGATAAAGGCCAAGGCGGGCTCCGCCATCAAGGTCAAGCCCTACAACGTGCTCTCCGAGATGGCCAAGGTGGTCACCATAGACGCTGGGATGAACAACGGTGGTGTGCAGCCGGGGCAGATCTTCATGGTCTACGCCGAGGGAAGCCCGGTGCTGGGACTTAAGGGGGAGATATTGGACGTGGAGAAGATACCCCTGGGGCTCATCCAGATAACCGAGGTGAACCCCAGCTACTCCAAGGGCAACCTCATAAAGGGCGTCGACGTCCGCCGAGGCGACAAGGTCATACCCTACTGGGGGGACGTGGAGAGCTTCAAGATCGGCATAAGGTAGGCTACGACATCTTACCCGCAAGGGGGTGTTCCGATTGAAAGCTTTGAAATCCTTCGGCATCGCGGCCCTGGCTTGCCTCTTTGGCGCGTCCTTGGCCTTCGGAGCCATGCTGCCCCAGCACAAGCGCATAGCGGTGGTGATATTCGAGGAGGCCAGCGGGCTTTTCCGGGAGAACCTGGCGGTGGACACCTCCTCCACGGTGATAACAAAGGCCCTCATAGAGAACGGTTACCCGGTGGTGAACGCCGCCCAGGTGGAAAGGATAAAACGGGATAAGCGTTCGGAGCTTCTCATGACCGGCAACGCGAAGGCCATAAGGGAGCTGGGGAAGGTCTACGACGTTAGGATATTCCTGGTGGGGAAGGCCACCTTGGCCGAGGCGGTGAAGAACGACTTCGGCACGTACACCGCCACCGCCACGGTGACCCTTCAGGGCTACTCAACCCAGGACGGCAAGTACCTGCTGAGCGAGATGAGCAGCTCCAAGCAGCTGGGTGGAACCCCTGACGAGGCCTCCCAGAAGGCGGTGGAGGCGGCGGCCCAGGACCTGGCAAGAAAGCTGATCTCCGGCCAAGGACAGACCATCCACGGTTCAAAGGCTCCGTCAGCATACCACAAGGTGGTGGTGCAGCTGATGAACGTGAGCGACTTCCAGGCGGTTAACGCCGTGTTGGAGTCCATCCAGAAGCACCCCGCCACGTCCGAGGCGGCGGTGACCTCCTACGGGGGCGGCAGGGCCTCCATATCCGTAAGCTTCGGCGGCGCCTTGGGGGATCTCGCCTCCGCCGTAAAGGCCGTACCGGGGATAAAGTCCGCGGCCTCCCAGGGAGGGGTGGTGGTGGCCACCTTCCAGTGAAAGAACCACGTCTCAAGAATGGGACTTCGAATCCAGGGGGCCCCGCGGGGCCCCCTGGATTTTTAGGCAGCAACCGGCACGTCAAAGCCCCTAAGCCCTCATGAGACTTGGAAAGACCTCCTCTTGACCGTAAGCAGCCAGTGCAGGGAAGCGGTAACCGCCACCGCCACAAGGGCCACCTTGAACCCCGCCCCCTTTGGATAGACCAACACCACGCCGGACAGCAGGAACAACACCCTCTCCCACCAGGTCATATCGGAAAGGCCGGTGCCTATGAAGGCGCAGGAAAGGAACAGTATGCCCATGGCGGCCACGGCGAACACCTCCAGGAAATTAAGCCAGGAGAACTCCACCAGCAGGAGCACCGGGTTGTACACGAAGAAGAAGGGGAGTATGAGCCCCGAGGAGGCAAGGAAGAGCCCCATGAGGGCCACCTTGGAAGGGCGCCCCCCCGAAAGTCCCGCGGCGGTGAAACTCGTGAGGGCCACGGGCGGCACAACCCCCGATAGGGTGCCGTAGTAGAAGGCGAAGAAGTGGGCCGCCAATGGGGGAACCCCCATCCCCTGAAGGGCCGGGGCGGCGATGGTGGCCACCACTATGTAGCAGGCGGTGGAGGGAAGCCCCATCCCAAGCACTATGGACGCTATCATGCAAAGCAAAAGCGACGCCCAAAGCATCCCGCCGGAGAGGTGCATTATGTTCATGGCTATGACCTGCCCAAGACCGGTCATGCCAACGGCCCCGACGATAAAACCCACTATGGCGCAGGACACCGCCACGGAGGCGGAGCTCTTGGCCCCATCCTCCAGGGCCCCCAAGGCGTCCTTAAGGCTCATCCTGGTGGTGGGCCTTAAAGAGGAGACCACTATTATGGCCACAAGCCCCGCCATGGCGGAGAAAAGTGGGGTGTAACCGGCCACCAACATGTACATTATGAAGGCCAAGGGTATCATCATGTGGCCCCTCTCCTTCATGGTCTTGGAAAGGGGCGGCACCTCGTCCTCGGGCAGCCCCTTCATCCCCTGGCGTTTGGCCTTGAGGTCCACCATGAACATTATGCCAAGGAAGTACAGTATGGCGGGGGCAAAACCGGCCACCATTATCTTGACGTAGGGTATCCCCAGGAAGGAGCTCATTATGAAGGCCGATGCCCCCATTATGGGGGGCATGAGAATGCCGCCGGTGCTGGCGGAGGCCTCCACCGCTCCCGCGAAGTAGTCCGGGTAACCTATCTTCTTCATAAGCGGTATGGTGAAAGCTCCGGTGGTGGCCACGTTGGCCTGGGCGCTGCCGGAGATGGTGCCCATAAGGGCGGAGGCTATGACGGACACCTTAGCGGGTCCGCCCCGGTACCTCCCCGCCAGGGCCATGGCAAGGTCGTTGAAGAACTCGCTGGTCCTGGTGGCGGCAAGGAACGACCCGAAGAGGATGAACATGAAGACGTAGGTGGCTGAAACCGTGAGGGTGGTGCCGTATATGCCCTCGTCGGTGAAGACCATCCTGACCAGTATCCTCTCCCAGTTGAACCCCCGGTGGGCGAAAAGCCCCGGGAAATAGGGCCCGAAACGGGTGTAACCCAGGAAGAACAGGCTGAGCAGCGTCAAAGGGATCCCCACGGACCTCCTGCTGGCCTCGGTTAAAACCACCATTATCGCCGCGGCCATCCAAAGATCCATGCCGGAGGGTTCCATGTTGAGCGCCAGGAGATGGTCATACCTCATGATCATGTAACCCGCGGAGAACAGGGAGAATGCCGCCATGACAAGATCCGGCCCAGAGGGCCTCTTCATGGGAGACGAAGGCAGTGCGGGACAGAGGATGAACGTGAGGGCCATAAGGGTCCCCAGGTGTATGGCGTTCATCTTTATGGTCATCATGACCCCCACGGTGTTCATCCAACAGTGAACCAGCGATATGGCCACCGCGAAAAGGGCCGTCCATTTGGCGAGGGGCCCATCAAAGCTCCTCAACGGGAGGCTTTCAAAGGGAGATAAAAGCTTGGCCAGCTTAATCAAAATGGATTACCTCCGTTTCCTGTAAAAAGACCGAATATCTTAAAGGTCCGGGGGACATCCCCCGGACCTTCTTAAACCTCCGGTGCGAACAAATCATCAGGGAAGGAGCTTCGGAGGAACCTTTATCCCCCTGTCCATGAAGAACTTCACGGCTCCGGGGTGCAGGGGAGCTCCGAAAAGGCCGTCCAACGGCTTTTCGTAGTCTATCTTGGTGAAGGCGGCGTGCTCCTTCTGCATCTTGTCCTTGTTGTCGTAGATGACCTTCAGCATGTCGTAGACCACCTGGTCCGGCACGCTCTTGTCAACTATGAGGGCGGACTTCACCCCCGCCAACATCAGGGGCTTGTCCTGCTTGGGGTAGGTGTTCGCCGGGACCACAACCCTGTAGTAGAAGGGGGCCTCCTTGCGTAGCTTCTGCATGTCGTCGTCGGAGAACTCCAGGAACTTCACCTTGGTCCTGCTGGCCAGGAGCTCCGCCACCGCCCCGGTTGGGATCCCCGCCTCGGCGTTAAACCCGTCAATCTGTCCGTTCTGGAGCGCCTGGGAGGCCTCGGTGTAGCCCACCCTCTCGGGCACTATGTCGCTGAACTCAAGCCCCCCAAGGGCCTTGAGCAACACCCGGCTTGAGAACTCGGTGCCGGAAGCGGCGGGACCCACCGCTATCTTCTTGCCCTTCATGTCCTTCCAGGTGGATATCTTGGAGTCCGCCCTCACCACGAACTGGGTCACGTCGGGCCAAAGCCCCATCACGTACCTCACGTTCTCGATGCGCTTGCCCTCGTAGCGCACCGTCCCGGTGTAGGCGAAGCCCGTGAGGTTTGACATGGCTATGGCCATCTCGGCCTCCTTCTTCCTCAGCATCTCCAGGTTCTCCGCGGTGCCGCCGCTGCTCTGGGCGGACCACTTGTACCCCTTGGCGCCCAAGGCCTGGTTAAAGTGGTTGGCCAGTATGGTTCCCACCGGGTAGTATGTTCCGCCGGTGCTGCCGGTCACTATGGTGATGAACTTCCCCGCCCCGAATGATTGGGACGGAACCCACAATCCCAGCAACAAAGAAACGACCAAAGCCAAAGACCTGTACCTCATGATGAAAACCCTCCTTTCACGTATTCGAGCTTCACCGCAACCTATGCAGAATATAATGCACAAGCCAACCGATATAGTCAAACCCCCTCCGTTTATTCACCATATAAACCGCAAAAATAAAGCGGAGGGCGATGCCCTCCGCTTGTCAACCTTTAATTCAGCGCCTGAAGCTTGGCCAGGTGAACACAGGATCCCGGCTAAAGGCCGAAGGCACCTCAGTTCCTCCGGGCCAGCTGCTCTATGGATATGCTCCTGGTGTGCTCGGTCTTCACCCAAACCCCCTGGTGTTTCGCCAGGAACGCCGCCTTGAACAGTATGGGTATCCAAGTAAGGCCGAACAGGAAGTAGCCGAACACGTCCTTGACGTAGCTCAAGCAGAGCCGGCGCCGGTGCATGGAGGGCCCCACCAGGGCCACGAAGAAGCAGTGGCCCAGTATCATGGCCACCGGCAGCCCCACGAAGGCCAGCCACTCCAGGGGGGACGTGGGGGCCTTGCTCTCAAGGGTGGGAAAGAGGATGGCGTTGTTCACCACCGTGTATACCATGCCGGCGAACATGGCGATCAGGGATATGCAGGCCTTGGCGGGGGCCAAGAGGTAGAGGAACAGATCCAGGTACTGGACCCTACGGGTCCTCATGAACATCCTGAGGGCCTCCATGCCGTACCTCCAGCAAACCCAGTAGTGCCCCTGCATCCATCGGGTCCTCTGACGGACCGATATCCGGTAGTCCAGGGGCTTCTCGTCGTAGACCACCGCGTGCTCGTTCCAGTGGACCCGGCTGCCGGAGAGGATGAGGCGGGTGGACATCTCAAGGTCCTCGGTGAGGCTCTCCAGGTTCCAACCTATGCGGCGCAAGGTGGAGGACCTTATCACAAGGCCGGTGCCCCCCAGGGTGCAGGAAAGCCCCCAGTTGGACCGGGCCAGCTGCCAGAACCGGTTGGTGTACCAGTACGCCAAGGCGTAGGCCTTGGTGAGCCAGTTGTCGTCCGGGTTCTTGACGTCAAGAACCCCCTGCACCGCCTCCGCCTCCGGGTGGGCCTCCATGTAGTCGTTCATGCGGCTTAAAAAGTCCCCCGCCGCCAGGTTGTCCGCGTCGAACATCACCAGGGCGTCCACCTCGTCCATGGGGATCTGGGTCAGGGCCCAACGGACGTTCCAGGTCTTGCCGCTCTTGGTGGTGTCGTGCCTTATGAGCGCCGTGGCCCCGTAGGACTCCGCCACCTGGGCGGTGTCGTCGCTGCAGTTGTCGCAGGACACGAAGACCCGGTAGCAGCCCTTGGGGTAGTCCTGGGCGTTAAGGCTCTCCAAAAGGGGGCCTATCACCCTGGCCTCGTTGTGGGCGGGGATCAAAACCGCAAACCTCCTGTATCGAGAGGCCTTGGGAGGCTCCTTTGGGGTCCACCACCCTCTAAAGCTGACTATAAACTGATACACCCCGTCGGCTATCAGCAGGCCGAACAGCAGGTAAAGGCAGCACTGAACCAGCCACCACCCCCACCATATGGCAAAGTACATCATCTCCTCACCGCTCATGGGTCACACGCCCTCCGTTCCGTAGACCTGACAATAAGTTCCCCACACCGGGGATAAGTCTCTCAATCTCCCTCTCCGCACTTGAACCCTAAGGGGACGAAGTATTTTACACCTAAGGAAGCTGTTGGCAAACCCTCTCCACCATGTCATGTTCGAGCAGAAGGTCCGAGAACTTCAAAAGCTCCGAGGCCTCCTGGGCCACGTCGCGGTAGGCGTTGAAGTCCACCACCTCTCCGGTCCTCAAGCTGACCGCACTGCCCGCGGCGGGGTCCACAAGCACGCTGCCCCTTATGAAGGAGCCGTTGCGGAAGACCACGTTGCCCACCTTGGCGGACAGGAGGTCCTGACCGAAGGGAAGCGGCATCTCCACCCCCATTATGGACGCCACGGTGGGGGCTATGTCCATGTGTCCCGTGGACATCTCCACAACCTGAGCCCCCTTTCCACGGGGAAGCCGTATCATGAGGGGCACCGTCTGGACGGACTTCCAGCGGAACGACTCCCCCATGTCCTCCCCCAGGAAGGCCCCAAGCTCGTCCTTGTTGGCGCTGGGGATGGCCACATGGTCCCCGTAAAGCACCACCACCGATCGGTCCAGGATTCCACGGGATTTGAGGTCCCTTAGGAACATGCCTATCTGGGCGTCGGCGTAGTGGATGGCCTGCAGATAGTCCCCCAAAAGGGTTCCCTCCATCGCCTGGTCCAGCTTAAGGGTCCTGGGTATGCCCTCGAAGGAGTACGGGTAGTGGCTGGTAAGGGTCACCAGGAAGGCGTAAAAGGGCCCCTTCTCCCGGGCCAAGATCCCTGAGGCCTGGGCGAAGAAGCTCCTATCCGAAAGCCCCAGCCCTATGGCCTCGTCGAACCGCATCTTCTCCCGGCTGATGTACCGCTCAAAGCCCAGGGCCGGGTACATCCGATGCCTGTTCCAGAAGGAGGCCCTGTCGCCGTGCAGCGCCAGCGTGGAGTAGCCGTTGCGCTTCAGGGCCTTGGGCAGGGACTCGAACCCGTTGGAGTAAAACCGGGTGTAGGCCACCCCCTTGGAGGCGGGGAACATGGAGGTCTGGGACATGAACTCCGCGTCGGCGCTGTTGCCCAGGCTGGTTTGGTTGTAAGCGTTGGGGAAGTAAAGGCTCTCCCGGGAAAGACGGTTTAGGTTGGGGGTTATCTCCTGCCCCCCCACGGACCTGCCGATCACAAAACCCTGAAGGGCCTCCACCTGGATCATTATGAGGTTGAGCCCCCTGCCGGCACCGGCCAGGCCGCCCCTCTTATCCGACGCCTTGGAATCCACCCGCTTCAGGGCCCAGTCCACAAGGGCCTCCTCTTCCTCCGCCGCCACCGCCTTGGAGGAGAAAAGGTCCGACGACGCGTTGATGAGGTCCGCCAGGTGATACCCCACGGGACCTAAGCTCATCATCACCGCCGGCCTGTCCCACATGGCCTTTATGTAACCCGGCACCCGGAGCTTGGCGATTCCGCTCTGGAAGAGGAATGGCACAAAGCCCAAAAGGCAGAGGGCGGCGAAGGCCCCCCTCACCTTTACGGGGACGTCCCGGCAGTCGGCAGAGGTCCTGCGCAGCCTGACCACCGCGGCCGCAAGCAGAAGCGGAAGGTCCAAAAGGTAGAGCCCGTCCTGGGGGGTTAAAAGGGCCCAAACGGAGTCGGATACGTCCCCCAGCTGGCCTGCGAAGACAAGGCTCCTCACGGTGAAAAGGTCCGAGTAGTAACGGAAGGACAGCAGGTCCGCAAGGCAGAGGGCGGAAACGCCGGCGCTTATGACGAACATGCCCAAAGGGCGGAACCGCCGGGGAAAGACAAGCGACAACCCCGCCAAGGGGAGCGCCCCGAACACGGTGGGCCAGAGGACCTGTGGATACCGGTACGAACCCGCCACCACCCCGCCGCACACCGCAAGGAGCTTGAGAACCAACGCGGCCCAGACGTAAAGACACCAGACGAGATCCCTCCTCATCTCAAGGGACCTTACAAAGCCACCCCGATGAAACAACCCACCGAAGAAACCCATTACTCCCATTCCTCCAAAAAGCTTGCCTTGAAGTCAGAATCCGATAGATTATACACCCCTAAACCGGCAAGGCAAGCCATGGCGCAAACCGCCAAACCCATCGAAGAACGGGCCTCCCCAGGGGACCCAGCAAGACCGATCGGCGGCAAGACAACACCAACGGCCTTGTGACCAGGGCGAATTGGACCCAAAATTACAAACAATATGTATCCCGAATTTTTGTTTTATCTTTGACAGTTTATCCCGGTAAATAGTTTTTATATTCCAATCATATAGACGGCGTGGGGTGTAATATTTAAAATACCCCCAACAAGGGGGTGGTCTCCTTGATCAACCCAAGCGGAAGGGCCGAACGTCTGCTTTGACAAGGCATCCCTCCATCGGCTCCGGCGGAGCCCTGGGGGCACTCCTTCCCTCCCTGGCGGGACATTACGGGACGAACAACACCGGTGGAACCCGCCAACTATCCAACCAGGGAAGGGAGGACGTTGCTTTGGATATCTTAGAACTCGTAAAAGCGGTAAACGGGGTGCTGTGGGGGTACCTCCTTATATTTCTCCTGTGCGGAACCGGCATCTTCTACACCCTAAGGCTCCGCTTCGTTCAAATAAGGCTCTTCGGAAGGGCCTTCAGAAAGGCCTTCGGGGAGCTCAACCTGTTCGGCAAGAGGGCCGACAAGGACGGTATGTCCTCCTTCCAGGCCCTTGCCACCGCGGTGGCCGCCCAGGTGGGCACCGGCAACCTGGCGGGAGCCGCCACCGCCATCGCCATGGGAGGCCCCGGCGCCATCTTCTGGATGTACCTGGCGGCCTTCTTCGGCATGGCCACCAACCTGGGGGAAGCGGTGTTAGGACAGATCTACAAGACCGAAGACGACCTGGGACAGGTCACCGGCGGCCCCGCCTACTACATAAGCCGGGGCCTTAACATGCCCTCCATGGCGGCCTTCTTCTCCATCTCCATCATCGTGGCCCTGGGCTTCATAGGCAACATGGTGCAGTCAAACTCCATAGCCGACGCCTTCCACACCGCCTTCCAAGTGCCGCCCCTGTGGGTAGGCATAGGGGTGGGGGCCGTGGGGGCCTTCGTGTTCATAGGCGGCATCGGCCGGATAGCCTCGGTAACCGAGAAGATGGTGCCCGTCATGGCGGGCATATACCTGCTGGGAAGCCTTTACATCATAGCCACCCACCTGGGGGCGCTGCCGGGCGCCGTAAAGTCCATCCTGGTGGGGGCCTTCAACCCCGCCGCCGCCACCGGAGGCCTCATAGGGGCCACCATAAGGGAAGCCGCCCGGTACGGCATAGCCCGGGGGCTCTTCTCCAACGAGGCTGGCATGGGCTCCACACCCCACGCCCACGCGGTGGCCAAGGTAAACCACCCGGTGGAACAGGGCCTCATGGGAATAGTGGGGGTCTTCATAGACACCTTCGTGGTGCTAAACATGACCGCCTTCGTCATCCTCTGCACCGGCGTCCTGAACGGCAAGACCACCGGCATAGCCCTCACCCAAAAGGCCTTCACATCCGCCCTTGGAAGCATCGGAAACCCCTTCGTGGCGGTGTGCCTATTCTTCTTCGCCTTCTCCACCATAGTTGGCTGGTACTTCTTCGGGGAGGCAAACGTACGGTACCTCTTCGGCTCAAAGGGGCTGCCAGTCTACAAGGCGGCGGTGGTGGCCTTCATTGTCCTTGGCTCCACGCTGAAGGTGGACCTGGTCTGGGAACTGGCGGACACCTTCAACGGGCTCATGGTGTTCCCCAACCTGCTGGCCCTCATAATGCTCTGCCCCGTGGTGATAAAGGCGCTAAGGGAGTTCGAATCACGGGAGAGCTAAGCTGCGGGAACGGCCAAAGGCCCCCTAAAATAAAAACCACCGTCCCGGGGGACAAGCCCCCGGGACGCCTTTCAACGTTTTTTGGTATTTCGACATGCCTACCCCTCAGCCCACGGGCCGCCAGACGCCTAAAACCATGGGCCCACCGGCTCCATCAAAGCCCCCTCACCTCTCCACCGGGTCCTTCCTGCCGGAGAAGTCCCAGAAGAAGGCCTCCCACTGGGCAAGGCGGAATACCTCGAAGCTCGGGTTGTCCGGGGTCTTGTACATGTCCCTAAGGGTCTCGTTGCCCTCCAGTATCCTTGCCTTCTGCTCAAGGCCCGGGAAGAACTCCGCCCTTCCCCTGATCCGCAGCGTCACCGACCAGTCGGGGGAGCAGAAGGCCACCTCGCAGCGGGGGTCCTCCTTGAGCTGCCCGAAGACCTCCTTGTCGTTGGAAAGGCAGAACAATGGGCACCCCTGGTCCTCAAACTGGAACATGAAGGGCCTCACCCTGGGCCCTTCGGTTGAAAGGGTGGCAAGAAATCCAAAGGGGTTCTTGCTCAGGAAATCGTACATATCCTTCTTGGAAGCCAAAGCCATCCACCTCCTATGTTTAATGGGCTACATATCTATACCCCAACGAAGCACACCCTTCAAGATGGAGGTATAATCGCCTATCGAGGTGATAGCATGAAACTCAAAGCCCCGCACATCCTAGCCCTGGCAGCCGTCCTCCTGGGAGCCCTGTGGCCTGCCACCCCCGGCATGGCGGCCCTCCCGGAAGTGCCCTTCGGGGCCTTCAAAGGCTTTAACGTGATATACATACAGATGGAGTCCATCCAACAGTTTCTCATCGGCACAAAAGTAGAGGGCAGGGAGATCACGCCGGAACTCAATCGGCTGGCCCAACGGGGGATACAGTTCACCCGCTGCTACCCACAAACGGGGATGGGGAACACCTCCGACGGGGAACTATTGGCCATGTGTTCCCTCCTTCCCTTAAAGGACCAGGGGGCCTTCAACCTCCTTCGATCCCCCATCCCGTCCCTCCCAAACCAACTCAAGGCCATGGGCTACCACACCTACGCCTTCCACGGCAACTACCCGTCGGTGTGGAACCGCAGAAGGGTCTACCCCATGATAGGCATAGAAAGGTACTACCACCGGGGAAAGCTGGTAAACGACGAAATCGTGGGCCTTGGCATATCGGACATGAGCCTGGTGCGGCAGACCGGGCACGTGATGTTCAAGCGCGGGCGCTTGAAGGAGCCCTTCTTCGCCCTTGTTATGACGTTGTCCAGCCACCATCCCTACAAGGTCCCGGGATGGGACTTCGACCCCGGCCCCTTCAGGGGCACGGTTTTTGGAGACTACCTCACAAGCACCAACTACGCGGACCGGGCGGTGGGGGACTTCATAAGGGCCCTGGAGGGATCACCCCTGGCCCGGAGGACGCTGGTGGTTATCTACGGGGACCACAGGGCCCCGGGGCTTGAGATGTCCAAGGTCAACGAGTTCCTCCAGATGAACGGCATGGACCCCGTGACGGTAGACCCCTGGAGCCAACGGGACTTCTCCAGGGTGCCCTTCATCATGCTGGTCCCCAAGGGGGACGGGACCTACGAAACCGGAGCCTCCCACGTCCCCTGCGGCCAATGGGACATATCCCCCACGGTGGCGCGCCTTATGGGCTTCAGGATGCCCCAGGGGCTTGGGAGCGACCTCCTGGGGGAGCACCGGGGCCTTGTGGTGTTCCCCCAGGAGGAGATCATATACAAGGATTACTGGAGCGCCTTCAATGGCAAGACGGTGGTGGACACCGCCCTCAAGGCCCCGGTGATGCCCATGGTTCTAAACCCCCAGTGGGAGGAGGCCCGAAGGGCCAAGGATGCCAGCCTCCGGGTGCTTGGGATAAAAACCCCCCGCTGAGCCCCACGGTAAAACCACCTAAAGGCTTATCTCCTCCCCCAGCCCCTCCTCAAGGGCCCGCTGGAGGACCCTGTTGGCGCACACCACGTCCAGGGCGCCGAAGCCCACGCTCTTCATCACCGTTATCTGGAAGTTGCCGGTCCGGCCCTCGGCGGTGCCGAGCACCAGCTCCCCAAGCTCTCCGGCTATCCGCTCAGGTCCGAACAGCCCCTCGCCGATGGGGATGAGTATGTCCCCCGCCTCCTCCAACGCCCCCTTAAGGTAGTCCACGTAGACCAGGTCCGCCCGTTCCATGGTCTTAGAATCCAGCTCCCGGGAGGTGGGGGTGTAGGCCCCTATGGCGTTCACGTGGGCCCCCATGGACAGCATGGCCCCGGGGAAGACCGGCTTGCTGGATGTGGTGGCGGTGGTTATTACCATGGCGTCCGCCACCGCGTCCTCCGGGGAATCCGCCACCAAAAGGCGGCACCCCCTGGACTCCGCCAGCTTGGACGCGGCGTTTACGAACCTCTGGGCCCTCTCCCTGTCCTGGTCGTACACGTTCACCCTTTCAAGGGGTCTTGCGGTTAACATGCCCTCCAGCTGGGTCATCCCCTGTCCGCCGGTGCCGAACAAAGCCCCCACCGCCGCGTCCTTCCGGGCCAGCAGGTCGGTGGCGCAGCAGGTGACCGCACCGGTCCTTATCCGGGTGAGCTCCGTTCCGTCCATCAAGGCCTCCACCTCACCGGTCTGAGGGGACAAGAGGACCATCATGGCGCTGACGGAGGGCTTGTCCAATGACGCGTTGCCCGGAAAAACCGATACCACCTTGATTCCCGCCGCCTCGGTCACGTCCTTCACCGAGGCGGGCATGAACAGCACGTCCCCAAGCTCAAGGGACAGCCTCTCCCTCACCGGCACCTGAGCCCTGTCGGCGGACCAGGCCGCCAGCGCACGCCTCACCGCCTTGGCCGCCTCACCCATGGGAAGCAGCCTCCTTACCTCCTCAGCCCTTATAAGCCTCATCTTCCCCACCTCCTCCGAAGCTCCTCCGATGCCTTGGCAAACCGCAAAAAACCAGCGCTTACCTCCCTAAAAAACCCCTGATCCGCAAGGGAAGGCTCCTTCTCCACCGCCGCCATCAAAGCCCTGAGCCTCTCCGCCCCTATGCCGGCGCAGAGCCCCTTGATGCCGTGGGCGCACCGAGACACCTCCTTGAGATCCCCCCTGCCCACACCATCCCTCAAGGCCGTAAGGCGCCGGGGAAACTCGTCCTGGAACATCTCCAGCATGGTCAACATGGCCTCCACGTCCCCGCTCAGCCTCTCCCAAAGACCCTCAACGTCAAAATCGGGAAGGCAATCACCAGCTCCCGTCATATCCACCATGCCTGGAACCTCCTGTGATCGGCCCGGTGAAGCCTGAACAGCCAGTTGCCCGCGGCCGATGAGGGGGTGTTCATCCGATGCCCGCCGTCAAGACAGAGCAGATCCTGAACGGGTATGACCCTCCACCTCGAAGGAGAGCACAGCACAAGCCTTACCATGGCCTCCACCGCCCCCTCGGGGTCCAACGGACGACCCGCAAGGCGCCTTAAAGCCCTCCTCTCCTCCGAAGAAGCCTTTATCCACCACCCAAGGGACGTGTCGTTGTCGTGGGTGCCGGTATAGGCCACCCCCAAGGCCTCGTGGTTCCATGGAAGGTGCGGGTTGTCCTCCCCGCCCGAAAAGGCGAACTGCAGCACCCTCATGCCCGGCATCCCATACCTCAGGCGAAGGGACGTCACGTCGTCGGTTATCACCCCGAGGTCCTCCGCCACCAATGGCAGCGGACATCCACGGCCCTCAATGCGAGGGGTGAAGCCGAACCTCTCCAGGATGGCATCGAAGAAACCGTTTCCCGGCCCCTCCCTCCAGCGGCCCTTCACCGCCGTGTCCTCTCCGGACGGTATGGCCCAGTAGCCCGCAAACCCCCTGAAGTGGTCGATCCTCACCACATCGAACACCTGAAGGGAGGTTTTAAGCCTCATGAACCACCACTGGTACCGGTCCTCCTTCATCACATCCCATCGATAAAGGGGATTCCCCCACCGCTGGCCGGTCTCGCTGAAGTAATCCGGCGGCACCCCCGCCACCTCTACGGGGTTCCCCTCCCCGTCCAGCTCGAAGATCTCCGGGAAGGCCCAGGGATCCATGCCGTCGTGGGCCACGTATATTGGAAGGTCCCCCATCAGGGTCACACCCTTCGAGGAACAGAACTCCCGGGAAGCCCGCACCTGGCGGAAGGCGAGGAACTGCTCGAACTTGAAGAACTCGCCCCTATCCATAAGCTCCACGTCCGCCTTGGCCGAGGCTCCCTCAAAGCTCCGAGCCCACAGGGGCCAGCGGGTCCAAGAGTCCCCCCGGAAGCGCTCCTTCAAGGCCATGAAGAGCCCCCACCGGTGTATCCAAAAGGAGTTTTCCTCAAGAAACCCCTGGTAGTCCTCCAAGAGATGGGACGAAGCGCCCCCCTTAAAAAGCCGGAACGCCTCCTCCGCCGCCGCCCGCCTTGACCTGAAGGCCCCCATGAGGTCCGCCCTCCAGGGGGTCTCAAGGGAAACCCGAAGGGACCCCGCCAGCTCGGGGCCTATCAGCCCTTGGTCCACCAGGTCCTCTATGGAGATTAGGGCAGGGTTCAGGGGGAAGGCCCCGTAGGACGCGTAGGGGCTGAACCCCATGGCGGGGTTCGGGTAGTTGAGGGGCAGCATCTGCCAAAGGGTCCACCCCCCTTCCGCCATGATCTCCCCCATCCTCCTGGCGGAAGGCCCTAAATCCCCCGCCCCGTAGGGCCCCTCAAGGGAGGTGAAGTGCAGAAGCACCCCCCTCTTCCTTTGAAGGAACATGGACATCCCTCCACATCCTTCCGGATTCAAGCCTGCCGGGCTGGCTCGAAGAAGAGGAAAGAGTTGCCCGGTATCGTCATCTCCAGGGAGAAGGGCCTGCCGTGGGAACCAGCCTCAGATGCCCAAAGGCCCCCCAGGTTGCCCTCCCCGGAACCGCCGTAAACCAATGCGTTCGAGTTCAGCGCCTCCCTCCAAAAGCCCCCGAAGGGAACCCCTATGCGGTAGCCCCTGCGGGCAACGGGCGTGAAGTTGCCCACCCCCAACACCACGTCCCCATCCCCGGAGAACCTAAGGCACGCCAGCACCCCGTTGTCCCGGTCGTCACAGTCCACCCACTGGAAACCGTCGGACTGGAAGTCCTCTCGGTAAAGGGCAGGATGGGACCGAAGGAAGTAGTTCAGGTCCTTGACCCATTGGAACACCCCCCGATGAAGCTCCGAGTCCCTTATAAGGTGCCAGTCAAGGCTTGCGTCGTGGTTCCACTCCCCCTCCTGGCCGAACTCCCCGCCCATGAACAGAAGCTTCTTGCCCGGATGGCAGTACATCCAACCGTACAGTAGCCTGAGCGAGGCGGCCTTGTCCCAGGAGCCCCCCCACATCTTGCCCCACAGGGAGCCCTTGCCGTGCACCACCTCGTCGTGGGACAAGGGAAGCACGAAGTTCTCCGAGTAGTTGTACCAAAGCCCGAAGGTGAGCTCGTTGAAGTGCCACTTGCGGTGAATTGGGTCCCTTGCCATGTGGGACAGTACGTCGTGCATCCAGCCCATGTTCCACTTCATGCCGAACCCAAGGCCCCCAAGGAAGGCCGGCCGGCTCACCATGGGCCAAGCGGTAGACTCCTCTGCTATGGTCTGGACCCCAGGAAAGCTCCGGTAGATCTCGCAGTTCATGGCCCTAAGGAACTCTATGGCCCCCAGGTTCTCCCTTCCGCCGTGTTGGTTCGGGACCCACTCGCCGTCCTTCCTTGAGTAGTCCAGGTACAGCATGGAGGCCACCGCATCCACCCGCAGCCCGTCGGCGTGGTAAAGGTCGCACCAGAAGGCGGCGGAGCTTATGAGAAAGCTCCTCACCTCGTTGCGGTCGTAGTTAAAGATCCCGCTCTTCCAGTCCGGATGGTAGCCCTTGCGGGGGTCCTGGTGCTCGAAAAGGCAGGTGCCGTCGAAGAACCCAAGGCCGTGTCCGTCCTTGGGGAAGTGGGACGGCACCCAGTCCAGGATGACCCCTATCCCCAGCCGGTGAAGATGGTCCACAAGGTACATGAAGTCCTGGGGGGCGCCGTATCGGGCCGAAGGGGCGAAGTAGCCTATGGTCTGATAACCCCAGGAGCCGTAGAAGGGGTGCTCCATAACGGGAAGCAGCTCAATGTGGGTGAAACCGGTCTCCAAAAGGTAGTTCCCGAGCCTATCCGCCAGCTCCCGGTACGAAAGGGACCGGTTCCCCTCCTCCGGCACCCTCTGCCAGGAGCCAATATGAGCCTCGTATATGGTCCAGGGGGAGCTTAAAGTGTTCCTCCCCGGCCTTTCGGACATCCAGACGTGGTCACCCCACCGGTAAGAGAGGTCCCAAACCACCGAAGCGCTCCGGGGTGGAGGCTCGAAGAAGAAGCCGAAGGGGTCCGCCTTTTCGTAGGCCTCCCCCGTCACCTTGGACTTTATCACGTACTTGTACCTGTCACCGGGCCTTACGAAGGGCACAAACCCCTCGAATATCCCGGAACCGTCCCACCTAGGGTACAACCGATGGGAATCCCAGCTCCAGCCGTTGAAGTCCCCTGACACCGCCACCCACTCGGCGTTGGGGGCCCAAAGGGCGAAAAGGGCCCCCTCCTGGCCATCGGCCTCCATGAGGTGGCATCCAAGGCACCGGTAGAGCCGGAAGTGGCGGCCCTCCCTGAAAAGATACACGTCATAGTCGCTCATGAGGCTTATCCCCGGAACAGCACCGCCCAAAGGCACCACCACCTGTGTACCGGATGTGTATAGATGATAGAATCCAGGCAAAACCCAATATATTGTATCCCATTGTACCCCAACAATCCGCTTTGGCATCCCAACATAAGGGGGTTACAATAAAAAAATAAAACAACAAAGCGGGGGATGTGGTCATGACCCAAGCGGAGAGGATGGCCCAAGCCATCAAGGAATCCCAAAGGATAACGGTTTTAACCGGCGCCGGCATATCCACCGAGGCGGGCATACCGGACTTCAGGGGGCCCAAGGGCATATACAGGACCCTAAACGTCAAGGATCCGGAGGGGATCTTCGACATCCGCCGGTTCCGCGAGGACCCGTCGGAGTTCTACAGTTTCCACCGAGGTCTCATGGACATCATGCTAAACGCCCAGCCCACCTTTACCCACAGGTTCCTTGCGGAACTGGAGGGCTCCCAAAAGGTGACGGTCATAACCCAGAACGTGGACGGATTGCACCAGCGGGCGGGCTCCAGGGACGTCATCGAGATCCACGGCGGCATAACCCACAACTTCTGTTCCTCCTGCGGCAAGGCATACTCCGTCCAGGACGTAAGGGAGCTCCTGGGCCTGAACGAGGTGCCAAGGTGCCCCTGTTCTGGCATAATAAGGCCTGACATAGTCTTCTTCGGCGAGCCGGTAAAGCACCTGGACCGCTGTTTCAAGTCCGCATCGGAAAGCGACCTCATGCTGGTCATAGGCACCTCCCTTAACGTGACCCCCGCGGCGCTGATACCCTCCGCATCAAGAGGGTTGCTCGGGGTGGTGAACCTGGGGGATTTCAACTGGCAAAACCTGGGCCGCAAGGCGGACATAACCGCCCAGGAGGGCATAGACTCGTTCTTCCGGAGGGTAAGCGGACACCTGAAGGACATGGCGTAAGGGCATGGGGGGGAGATCTCACTGGACACGTTCCTTGCCATGAGGGTAGAAAACCGGCATCTGGCCCTGCCCCTTGAGCAGGTGGTGCGAGCCGTTCCCGCGGCGCTTCTCACCCCTTCCACCGGGGAGGGCCCCGTGGCGGGGATGCTTAACTTGAGCGGCGAGATGGTGCCGGTGCTGGACCTAAGGGGGATCCTAGGGGTACCTCGTAAGGATATGGCCACCTCGGACGCCATAGTGCTGGCCCGATCGGGGGACGACGTACTTGGCATATGGGTGGACGAGGTGCTGGGGGTCTTCGAGGCCCGGTCCAGGACCCGCTGCACCGTGATGGGGCAGCCGTTGGACGCGGTGGTGATGGAGGACCATAAAACCGTGGCGGTGGTGCTTAACATCGGGGGGATGATCTCTGAAGGTCCATGACTGGGCTGCGGAGGGGGACGTTTGGAAGATCCAGGAACTGACTAAGTCCCTGATCCCAAGGATGGAAGCCCGGTACGGCCTTGACCTTGGGGGGCAGGAAGAACAGGTGCTAAGGGCCCTCAAGGGGCTTTGCGAGGCGGGGATGGACCGCTGTCTTTCCATGGGGCTTGAGGAGCTTTGCGACGAGGTGGTCAAACGCCTGGCGGTGGGGGAAACCTACTTCATGAGGCACCGGGAGGCCCTTGAGGAGTTCGTAAGACACCTGTCGGCCATTGGAAGGCCCCGGGTGTGGTGCGCCGCCTGCAGCTCCGGCGAAGAGGTCTACTCCTTGGCGTTCCTCTTAGTCCAGCGGGGGGTAGAGGACTTCTCCATAGTGGGCTCCGACATAAACCCCTCCGCCGTCCGGCGGGCCATGGAGGGCGTCTACGGCCTATGGTCCCTCCGGGGGCTTGGGGATGAGAAGCGTCTTTTGCTAGACCACCTCCAGGGGGAGCGCTTCAGGGTCAAGGACAGGTACAGGAAGAACGTGCGCTTCCTCACGGGCAACGTGCTGTCCCCGCCGGAAGGCCTATTCGACGGCATATCCTGCAGGAACCTATTCATATACTTCTCCGACTCCGCCACATGTAAGGCCTTGGACATCTTCCACGAAAGACTTAGTCCCCAAGGGGTTCTTCTTGTAGGGGCGGCGGAGGCTCCTTCGGTAACCAGGCTAAGGGGCACCCTTTTCAGCCCCTCTGGGCTCTTCGTCTTCCGGAAAACGGCCCCCACCGGCGAGGGACGGCCAACACGCAACCTGGAGGGCGGATGGCGGGCCCTCCAAGGGGAGCATCACCCAGTGGACGGGGCCCAACATCCTGTTTTAAGAAGCCCGAACCTAATAAACGAAACACCCAAACCAAGCACCCCGAAATCCAGCAAGGAAGCGGACGCACCAAAGGCGGTGGACAAGGATGAGGAGGACAGGGTTTTTTACAGCATAAAATCCACCGCCGACCGGGGGGACCTGCAGGGGGCCCTTGCCCTCCTGGCCTTAGCGGAGGCGGAGAACCCCACCTGGGCCAAGATCAGGTTCCTCAAGGGGGTGATATTGACGGACATGGGGATGCACAAGGAGGCTAAGGAGGCCCTCAAGGAGGCGGCGTATCTCGATCCAGACATGCCCGAAGCCAGATACTCCCTCATGATACTGTCCCTTAAGGAGGGGGACGTGGCCTCCGCCCAAAGGCACGGGAGGCTTCTTCTCAACAGCCTTAAGGACATGGACGACGGGAAACCTACGCTTTACGGATCGCACATAGCGGTGGGACATCTTAGACGGGCCGCAAGGGAACTGGTATGAACTCCGCAAAAGGAGGCACTACGATGAGTTCAAAAGAGGATCTAAGGGTCCAACGGTTAAGGGCCAGGGCGGCCAAGCTGTCCCATCTACCGCCGGCGGAGGAGGAGCTCATCAGCATGCTGGTCTTCGTCAGGATGGGGAAAAGGCTGGGGGTGCCCGCCTCAAAGGGGGGCGAGATAGTGCGGCTTAAAATAGGATACACTCCCCTTCCGCTGACCGCCCCCCACATAGCGGGGGTGTTCAACCTGAGGGGCAGCATCGTGCCCCTCATAGACCCGTCTTCCCTGGCGGGCATATCCGGTTTCGGGGAGATATCGGTGGCCATGATGACCCAGAACCTCAAGGGGCCCTTCGGCATCGGGTTCGACAGGCTGGAGGGCATGGTGAACGTCAAGGCCTCCGAGATACGGGAGGTGCTGGGCGCAGGGGCGGTGCGCTGGATGTTCGGGGAGGTGCCCGTGATCGATCCGGACGTGATATCCCCGTGACCTGGGTTTCGACCGACTCGAAAGGCGCAGGCCTATCCATTGAAGGCCTTAACCTTAGAACAAAACACTCTATCCGCTTGGGGATGGATGTTGATGAAGCTGACCATAAGGCTCAAACTGCTCGGACTTATCACCGTAGCGTCCGCCTCTCTCGTCTGGCTTGGATTTATCCTTTGGGAAAACAGCGTCCAGGCGGAGAGGATGGCCGTGGACCAGCGGCTGGTCCATGAGGCGCTTTTGCTGGCGAAAGGGCTGAACTACAACCGGGTGGAGATACGGGGGCTCTTCTTCTCCGTCCTTTCGGAACACATAAACGACCTCTACGGGGGCGACATATCTAAAAACCTAAGCCATAAGAGGGAGACCATCAACCAGATGGGCAGGGACATCGACAAACTGCTCAACAACCGGTACGTAAGGTCTAACCCCAAGGAGCTTTCCATGGTGGAGCACCTGAAGGACCACTACATGGCGTGGCATCAGGGGCACGAAGAGGTGGACCAGGTACTTTTGGCGTTGAGCCGCAGCAAAAACAGGTCATCCCGCGAAAGGATCTACGCCGAAGGCCTTGAAAGGATAAGGGAGCTCCTCAAGGTATCCGACCAGTTCGGCAAGGAGACGGAGGCTTTCTCCAGCTACATGACCGCCGAGGCCTCCAAAAAGCTGATGGAATCCGCGGAAAGGGCAAGGCGCTCCGCCATGAAGGCCATTATAGGCCTTGGGGTCATAATAGCTCTGATCGCGTTCACCGGATACCTTCTTGCCTTCCAGATATCCTCCGCCTTCCGGTGGGGCTCCGGCGTGATGGGGCAGATAGGGTCCCACAGGATAGACTTCAAGGTCCCCGAGAGGTTTCTTAAGAGGTCCGACGAGGCGGGCGACATGGCAAGATCCGTGGAACGGCTTCTGACGAGCCTCAGAGAGCAGATATCGGAGATGGCCGAGACCTCAAAGACCATAGACGACACGGCGGTGAAGATAGGGGCCACCATGTCCCAGGTGGCGGCCTCAACGGAGGGAAACCACTCCGCCATAACCGAGAGCTCCTCCTCCATGGAGGAGATAAAGGCCACCGCCAAGGCCACCACAAAGCGGATGGAGGAGGCCACGCAGCTCTCCCGGGAGGGGCTTGAACTGGTCATAAGGACCAACGAGGCGGTGATGGGACTTCTGGAATCCCTCAAGCTTATAATGGAGAGGATGAACTTCATATCGGGCACCATAGTGAACCTGAATGACCGAAGCCGGGAGATAATGGACATAGCGGACACCGTGGAGGACCTGGCGGAGCAGTCCAACCTGCTGGCGGTGAACGCGGCGGTGGAGGCCGCCCGCTACTCCGACAGCGGGAAGGGCTTCGCGGTGGTGGCCCAGGAGATAAAGAGCCTGGCGGAACAGTCCAAGCAGTCCGCCAAGGACGTAAAGCGCAAGCTGGAGGAGGTCCAGCGGGCCACGTCATCGGCGGTTATGGCCACCGAACAGGGGATGAGGGCGGTGTCGGAGGCGGAGAGGCACACTGAGCCGGTGAAGGTCTCCATGGACCAGATGGCCCGACAGCTTGGGGAGATATCCCAGATGGCAGCCCAGATACTCAAGGCCAACCAGGACCTGTTCGTAGGGGTCGAGCAGGTGAACCTGGCGCTGGAGCAGATACGAACCTCCAGCAGGGAGAACGCCGACGCCATGAAGGAACTCGAATCCGCCGCGAAGGAGCTCAAGGCCAAGGGGCACAACCTGCTGCACCTTGTGAGCACATACAAGCTCTAGGAGATGAGCCCCATGGAGGACGATTTCCTGGAAGAGCTTCGAAAGGATTTCGCCATCGAGGCGGATGAGTACCTCTCCACCATAAAGGAGGTGCTCCAGGACCCCTGGTCGCTTGAGGATTCATCCAGGCTGGACTCCGCCTACAGGGCCTTTCACAACATGAAGGGGGCCTCCCAGACGGTGGGATACCCCAAGGTGTCCATATTATGCCAGTCCCTGGAGTCCCTGCTCTCCGCCGCAAGGAAGGGGCATAGAAAGATCGTCCCGTCGGACCTTAGGGTGATAGCCGCCGGCCTGGAGGCCCTTGAGGCCCTGATAAGCGGTCAAGACACGCCCATTGAGGCGGTGGTAAGGGAAGTCGAAGCCCTCCTAAGCGGGAAGTCTTCCCCGCCCCCTCCCGCCGGTGAAGCCCCAAGCCCTGCCCCATCAACCGAAAGGGCCCCGGCGGATGCCCAAGGGGGCGCCCACAGGACAGCGGAGATATCCGACGCCCCAAAGGGCCCGAAGTCCCCTACCGCGGAAGACGTGGAAGCCCCGAAGGCGGCAAGTGGGACGTCGACCCAGGAGCCCTTGACCGCGGTTTCTGACGCAATGCCCCTTCAGGGGCTGGAAGGACAGGAGCCCAAGGGGCACCAAGGCCAGCCACAGGAGCACGACGACACCGTAAGGGTCAGTTTCAAGGATGTGGAGGAGCTCATCTCCCTGCTGGAGGATCTCATGTCGCTGCGCCTTTACGCGGCCCAGAAGGCGGACCAGCTCTTCGCCGCCGCATCGGAGGAGAAGGGCTTCGGCGATGTAAGGCCCGTCATCCGGGGGCTTAGGGAGGACCTTTCAGCCATGGACAGGTCCATAAAGGGCCTGATGCACAAGGCCAGGGACATGGCTATGATACGGGGGGAGTGGCTATTAAAGTACCTCAAGAACTCCGCCATGGGACTGGCCCTTAAGCTATCAAAGTCCGTAAGTGTTAAGGTGTCGGGGGGGCACGTAAGGCTGGACAGGAAGGTCATGGAGACCCTGAAGGACCCCCTCATGCACCTGGTGAGGAACGCCATGGACCATGGGATAGAATCCCCTGGTGAGCGGGAAAAGCTGGGGAAGCCCAGGTCCGGCACCGTATGGATATCCATGGGGACCCAGGGCAGCGACTGCACCATCACCGTCAGGGACGACGGAAGGGGCATGGATCCCGAAGCGATAAAGGGGAAGGCCCTAAGGGAGGGTCTCATATCCAGCCACCAGGCCTCATCCATGGGGACCGAAGAGATCTTGAACCTCATATTCCAATCGGGGTTCTCCACCGCCCAGACCATATCGGACGTCTCTGGCCGAGGGATAGGCATGTCCATAGTACGGGAGGCCTTGGACAGGATAGGGGGCTCCATCAAGGTGGAGACCGCTAAGGGACTTGGGACCACGTTTTTAATGCGCTTCCCCGCCGCCGTAAGGACCTACCGGGGGGTGATGGTGAAGGCGGGGGGCCACACCTTCAGCATACCCTCGCAACAGGTCTCCATGGTATGCCCCATTAAAGGCAGTGAAGACCATGCCGGCGGGATCGCCATGGGGAAGGACAGGTACCTTCCTGTAATCGACCTGGCGAGGCTGTTCGGCATAAACACCCCTTCACAGCCCTCCCTAAGACCCCAGGGTGTGGTAATCCTCTCTCCCGACGGCCAGGAGGCCGGAGTGGTAAAGGTGGACCAGATCCTTGGGGAACATGAGGGGATAGTAAAGGGGCTTGGGTCGTTCCTGGGCAAGGTGCGGTTCTTCGCTGGGGGTACCGTGCTGGGATCGGGGATGGTGCTGCCGGTGCTGGACGTGAAGGACCTGCTGGACTCCTTGGAGAGGGACTCGGCGCCATTGATGGAAGACAAGCCGTCGGGGCCCAAGAGGGTGCTGGTGGCGGAGGACTCGGTCACATCCAGGGTCCTTCTCAAGAACATCATAGGCTCCCTCGGGTACCAGGTGGACACCGCCTCGGACGGCCAGGACGCCTGGGAGAGGTTGTCGAAGGAGACCTTCCATCTGGTGGTTACCGACGTGGAGATGCCAAGGATGGACGGCATCGAGCTTTTAAGGCGCATAAGGGCCAATCCGTCCACCGCCAGGCTGCCGGTCATTGTGGTAACCTCCCTGGACTCCCAGGAGCAGGTGAAGATGGGGATGGAGGCCGGGGCGGACGCCTACGTGTCGAAGAAGGACTTCGACCAGGACAAGCTCAAATCCATGATATGGGGATTCCTTGGATGACCGGGGCACAAAGGCAAGGAAGACAGGTTGACAGGAGGTGATGGCACCGGTGGGGATAAACGTGCTGGTGGTGGACGACTCCCTTTCGTTCAGAAGATACATGCGGATGGGACTATCCTCCCTCCCGGAGGTGGATCGAGTCACCCTAGCGGAATCCGGCGAGGAGGCGTTGGAGGTGCTCAACCTCTCGGAAGGCCACTTCCAACTGGTGACCATGGACATCGAGATGCCCGGCATGGGGGGCATGGAGGCCATAAGGCGCATAAAGTCCCGCTGGGACGTTCCGGTGATGGTCATATCCTCCCTGTGGTCGCCGGCGGAAGTTGCGTTGACCTTCAAGGCCTTCGAGGCCGGCGCCTTCGATGTCATGGGGAAGCCCAGCCCCGGGACGGATCCTAAGGACTTCGCAAGACGGGTCATCTCCACGGCGATGCCGGTAATAAACGGCGCCGAAATAAGACCCACAAGGAAGCCCGATGCCCCTGCGGCTTCGGAGCTGACGGCGAAGCGCAATCTGAAGATGATAGCCCTTGGGGCCTCCACCGGCGGCCCCAAGGCCACGCTGGAGCTACTCACAGCCCTTCCCAACCCCATACCGCTGCCGGTTTTGTTGGTGCAGCACATGAGCGAAGGGTTCGACGAAGGCTACGTGGAGTGGATAAAAAACGCCTCGGGCCATAAAATTAAACTGGCCCGGGAGGGAGACGTCCCCCCCAATGGCCTGGTGTTGGCAGCCCCCGCGGGGCGCCACATGGAGCTTCACAAGGGCAGGATAAGGCTAACCGAGGCCCCGGCGGAGCACGGGGTAAGGCCGTCGGTTTCGGTGCTCTTCAGGTCCCTGGTAAACGAGCTGGGCGGAGGTTGGTGCGGCATACTCCTGTCCGGCATGGGGTCCGACGGGGCCCAGGAGCTCAAGGCCGCCAGGGAGGCTGGGGCCCTTACCATGGTACAGGACGTAGAATCCTCGGTGGTTTGGGGAATGCCCGGGGAGGCCTGGCGGATAGGGGCGGCGGAGATGATGCTCAGCCCATCGGAAATGGGGGGCTTTTTAAGGAACCTGATAGGTTGATCCCCAAGCCGAAAGGACGGGTGATGATGATATTGGACGATTTATTGAATCCCCGCAACCACACTGTGGTCCTGGTGGAGGACAGCCCAACCCAGGGCAGGGGGCTCAAGGGCGTACTGGAGAAGGAGGGCTTCCACGTCCTGTGGTTCCGGGACGGAATAGACGCCCTTGACCACATAAAAGCCATGGATCCGCTACCCTCCATCGTGATATCCGACGTGGTGATGCCAAGGATGGACGGGTTTGAGCTTACAAAGCAGATAAAATCCTCACCGGCCACCAAGGACATACCGGTGATCCTGCTCACCGCCCTGTCGGATCCCATAGAGGTAATAAACGGCCTGAAGGCGGGGGCTGACAACTTCATCGTAAAACCCTCTTCGCCGGAGCAGATCCTCAAACAGGTCTTCTACCTCATAAACCAGGCCCGCCTTGAGGAGAACCCGGAAGCCAGGGCCAGGGTGGTCCTGGAGGTCAACTTCGGCGGACGGGTGCATCAGATAACCGCCCAGAAGATGCAGATAGTGAACCTGATCTTCTCCCTCATAGACTCCTCCTCCGAGTCCGCCCAGAAGCTCAACGACCTTTTGTACCGTCAAGAGCAGCTGGAGGAGGACAAGCGTATCCTGTCTCAAAACCTGCAGCAGGTGCTGGAATCAATGGACGACGGCGTGATCGTGCTGGACCTTTCAGGTAATGCGGCCTACTCCAACATGTCCGCCAAAGCCGTAATGGAGACCGCGGGGACCCAAGAGCTGCTCCCCTTGATAACCAAGACAACCGGGGAGATGCGGCTTACCCTTCCGGACGGCAGCCCAATGATCCTTGACGTCAAGCACTCCACGGTAATGTGGAACGGGTCCCAGTGCAGGATGGCGGTCATAAGGGACGTGACGGAGCTCGTGGCGCTGCGGGACCAGCTGAAGACCCAGGCCGTAACCGACGCCCTCACGGGTATTTACAACCGCCGGGGGTTCTTGGAGATGGCCAAAAGGGCTTTAAGGCGCTCCAAGGAGGAGGGCCGGTGCGTCTCACTGATATACATGGACCTGGACGGCTTCAAGAACGTGAACGACACCCTGGGGCACGACGCGGGGGACCAGCTCCTTAAGGCCATGGCCCAGGCCATGATGGAGTCCTTCAGGTCCCAGGACGTGTTAGGACGCGTCGGAGGCGACGAGTTCGCCTGCTTCCTGATCCACCAGGAGGGCTTCAATCCCAAGGAGCTGGTGGGGCAGCTGGAAGAGCTCCTCACGGCCAACCACGGGAGCATATCGGTAAGCCACGGCATATCCCAAGACCACCCGGAGGGCTCCAAAACCCTGGAGGAGATGATGATAGAGGCGGACAAGGCCATGTACAAGCATAAGGAGGAGAAGAGGGCCCGGGGGGAAGGGGCTTACGCATGACACCCCCTCCCCCCATGGCAAGGCAATGGACGACGCCGCAATGTCGGTCTAGCGGCGGCGGCTCCGCCTTCTTCTGGTCAACAGGGTGGACTGCCGCTTCTCCTTCTTCCTGAACGGTCTTGTAAGGATGCCTGGGTTCAAAAGAACGGCCCCAAAAAGCGCCAGGGCCACCACTCCTCCAAGGAGGGTCCACATGGTCCCTTTGTCCAACATGTGCTGCATCCAAGACCCTTGAGGGGCATCCGGCGTTTCCGGCGTTTTAGTCTCGTCCGACTTGTCCGGCGCATCCACCGCGGCCGGTGCCTTATTAGCGGCCGGCGTTTTAGTTTTAGGAGTTTCTGGAATTTCTGGAGTTTCCGGGGTTTCCTGTTTGTGCCATAAGGCCGGCCAAGGAATGCGGACGCTGCTTACTATCTTGGCTATCCTCGCCACCGGGGTCCAAAGGGACCTCCACAGCTCCCCCATCCTCCAGCCAAAGGGCTTGCCTAGCCCCAGGTCAACCACCTTGAGGCCCTCGGGGCCGAAGAAGAACACGTGGCCGTCCTGGTTAGCCGTGTTCGACCCGTAATCGGCCAGGGCGTCGAAGGCCCCCTGAACCGCCTCCATCCGAGACGGAACCAGCACCGCAAGCCCCCCGTCCCCCAGGAGGGACTGACCCATCACCCAAAAGGCCTCGCCGGAAAGCTTGGCCCCCGCGTCCCTATGGGTAAGCTTCAGCTGACCGTCCTGGTACAACACGCTCAGCCTGTCCTCCATGTCCTTGGGCAAACTGCTCCCCACAGATACGAAAAAGCCCTCCGGCACATCCATTTCATCCTGGTAAAACCGAACGTCGGGGAACACGGGAACCCCGGGGGGCAGCAAGGAACAAAGCCACCGAAAGGCGGAAAGGGCTCCAAGAACCCCGGTCCACTTGAGATTTCGTTCGATGAGAACCGGTACGTTGTCCTTCATCAGGGCCCCCAAGTCCCCAAGCATTCCGTAGGCCTTGCCATAGGAGACCTTCGCATACGCAACCTGCAGTGAAGAAGGGCCCGCGGCGCCTCGAACCACCAGCTTCAACCGGTTTTTCACCTTGAGGTTAACCCAATCGGGAACGTCCAGGATCACATCCACGTTGCGGTCCTCAAGCCTCTCGGAACAGGCCAGCTGGCCGTTGACGTACAGGTCAACGCTCCCCTCACCCTTGACCGCAAGGGGCACCACCCCCTTCACGGTGAGTGACAGGCCCTCAACCACTCCACCCCACAAGAAGAGATCCCCCAGCTCGTAGGACCACCCCGGGGCCCACGATCTTGAAAGCCTGCGATAGCTCCAGCAGGCCCCATGGGCTCCATCGGAGGCCTCGGACAGGCCGGTCACCGTGGCTCCCTGCATGATGCCCATCAAGGTGGGGTCGAAGATCTTGGCGCACAGGTCCCTAAGGGACTGCCTCGATACCCCGTTTACAAGCAGGTTGGCCCCCCCGGAGTCCAATGTGACCCCCTCGGCCTGCTGGTCATCCAGCTGAACGCGAACCTTTGGGAGAAAGGGCTCCGATACCTCCTCGGAGGCCTTCAGGAGCACCACCCTTCCTCCTGGCAGAAGGCGGCTCAAGGTACCCACCAGGGCGAAACCGGCGGAGAGTTCCTCATCCCTGGCCTCGTTGGGCACCACCACCGCCACCCCGTCGTTGAGGGACGCAAGCCACTGGGACACGCTCTTCGGCATGGAGAAAGCCCCGGCCAAGACCAGACGGCCTGAGGTTATTTGAACCCCCACGTCCTGGGACGGATCGTCCCAATTGCCCTTGGAGAGGCTTACAAGCACCCGTACCGACACCTTGGTCCCCGGGGACGTGAGGCCCGAAAGGGGGAAGACGATGCGGTTATCCCCAGGCGCCAGGTTGTAGGAACCCACCATAACGTTCCCCCAAAACACCGAAAGGGTGCCCGAAAGGGACCCCTCCGGGCAGCGCACCGACAGCTCAAGCCGCGAAGGAACCACAGAAGGCCCGGGGGGAATCGGGAAGGACAGCTCCGCCTCCCCCTTGGGACCCCCTATGACAAGGCCTCCGGGACCTAAGGACGGAGAGCTGACCCACCTCTCCTGCCCCCAGGCAGAAGAAAAAAACATGCCGGTGAACAGCAAAAGGCCCACCGTCAGGGAAAAAAACCTTCGAAACATGAAAAGCCCCCTACCCGCCGGATCTAAATACCCCCGGATGTATTAAAATACCTGTTAAGACCAAATTATTATACCCGCTATAAAGGCGGTGGCAACGGCATGAAGAGAATTGAAACTAATTTCTTAACCCTATCCGAAATCCAGCGCCGGCTGGCTCAGCAGGTGGTCCTGCGCCCTCTCCGGCGGGAGATACGAAGGGTGGCCGGGGTGGACTGTTCCGAGGCCCGAGGTCTCATAAGGGCCGCGGCGGTGCTCATGTCGTGGCCCGACCTTGAAGAACTGGAAACCTCCACCTTCGACGGCCCCTGCGAGGCGCCCTACGTACCGGGATTTCTGTCCTTCCGGGAGCTGGACCCCATGAAGAAGGCCCTGGAAGCCCTCCAGGGATCGGTGGATCTTGTGATGGTGGACGGGTGCGGCATAGCCCACCCCCGGGGGCTTGGGATAGCAAGCCACCTGGGGGTGGTGATGGGGACGCCCTCCGTGGGGGTGTCGAAGTCGCCCCTGGTGGGGAGCTTCGAAGAGCCCGGCGAGGAGCCCCTCTCAACCTCCCCCTGGATCCATCAAGGCCGGCAGGTGGGATGGGCGCTGAGGAGCCGAAGGGGCTGCAAGCCCATATTCGTAAGCCCAGGACACCTCACTGACCTTGAGGGTGCCCTTGAAATGGTCACAGGAGCCCTACGGGGCTACAAGCTGCCGGAGCCCGTAAGGAGGGCCGACGGACTGTCGAAGCTAAGGCCCCGCAAGGCAAGCTAACGAACGAACATGTAGTAAGCAAGCCCCGCCAATACCGCCAGCACCGCCCCCGCCCCGGCTATCACCAAGGGTGACAGGGCCTTGGGAGGCGGCGGTACGTCTTCCTTGACGTCCTTAACCGCCTTCTTTATCCGGACGTTGCCAGAAAGCCTCAAGATCCCCACCAGCCCATCGGAGAGGTGCAGGTCCACCTGTGTGCTTCCGGTCTCGGTCTTCTTCACCGATATTACCTTGGCGGACACCACCCCGTCGAATTCCGGCAGTTTTGACTTGAACAGGTCGTAGAAGAACGAGTCCTCCGGCAGGGCCGCCAGCACCTCATCGCCTTCCTTCAGGCCCTGGAGCGGGATTCCTCCCACGGGGTCCAACACCGGTTGACAGGTGAGCACCACCAGGTGGGGGACATCGGGCCGAAGCTTCGGCTCCTCCTCCCCGGCGGCTGGAGCCTCTTCATCCCGCCGGTTCTTCGCCTCCACTGCCTCCAGCTCCTCCGACGCCTCCTCCGCGGATATCTCGTCCATACGGGCCACCGCCACCGCCTTGAGCCCAAGCCGGTCCATAGAAAACCTAACCAGCTCATGTTCAAAGGACTTCACGCTACCCTGAAGCAGGGCCCGCTGAAAAACCTGGCCGTCCTGGATGAACATCTTAAGCTGCAGGGCCCCGTAGGCCCCGAAGGACTGCTCATCCCCTCCCATGGACTCTATGAGGTGAACCCTGGACCTCCAGGAGTCCGGCAGCTCCACGTCGGTGGACGCCCCCGCCGCCTTGACCCATATGATCCGCTTGGAGTCCCCTAACACGCAGAAGGGGAATAGAAACCGCTGCCCCCTCTCGTTCTTGCCGTCCACCATCCCGCTTATGACCGCGTAATCGGGCACCCGCAGCACCCCCCGCCTTACTGTTATTGCCCCATATCTTACAGGCACCGTGAGGATTTTAGCACCCCATTCCGGGGGGCTTATTTTAACAACGCCAGGTTATCAAGTAAAATGATTTCAACGCAATCTCAGGGCCATTAAAATATAAAAACCAGCCGGGGGGTGAAGGACATGGCAAGAAAGGTGGTAATAATAGGGGCCGACGCGGCGGGCATGAGCGCCGCCTCACAGCTCAGGCGGCTGGACCGGGATGTTGAAATCCTGGCCTTCGAAAAGGGGCATTACACGTCCTACTCCGCCTGCGGGATCCCATACCTTGTAGGGGGGCTCATAAAGGATCCCCTTAGGCTCATATCCAGGACCCCCGAAGGGTTCGCCGCCATGGGGATTGAGGTGCGGACCCGGTCGGAGGTGACCCATATAGACACCACCACAAGGACCGTGGAGGTGCTGGAGCTGGACGCCGGGAGGACCTACCGGGAGCCCTACGACCAGCTGCTCATAGCCACCGGGGCCAAGCCCATAAGGCCCTCGGTGGAGGGCATAGACGCCCCCGGCGTATTCGGGGTCAACACCCTGGACAGCGGCATGGAGCTCCTCAACGCCATAGAGGAGCGGCACCCCCGCAAGGCGGTGATAATAGGCGGCGGCTACATCGGGCTTGAGGTGGCGGAGGCGTTGAACTGCCACAGGGGACTGGACGTAACCGTGGTCGAGCGGGCTACTGCGGTGATGGGAACCCTAGACCAGGACATGGGAAAGCTGGTGGGGGACGCCCTTTTGGACGTGGGGGTGAAGCTCAGGACCAACGAGACCCTGAAGTCGGTGGAGCACCACGGAGGCTGGGTTAAGGGGGTCTGGACCGACCAGGGGTTCATCGAGGCGGACATGGTGGTGTTGGGGCTCGGGGTGGCGCCTAACTCGGACCTGGCCCAGAAGTCCGGAATACCCTTGGGCTTCAGGAACTCCATAGAGGTGGACCTTAGGATGCGCACCCCGGTGGAGGGGGTCTGGGCCGCCGGGGACTGCGCCCAGAACTTCCACATGATAACCCGCAAGCCCTTCTACGTGGCCATGGGGACATCGGCCAACAAGATGGGCCGGGTGGCGGGGCTCAACCTGGCGGGAAGGGATTACCTCTTCCAAGGGGTCATGGGCACCGCGGTGTGCAAGATATGCAAGTACGAGGTGGCAAGGACCGGCCTTTCGGAAAGGGAGGTGCGGGAAGCCGGCATCGAAGCGGTTTCCGCCGTAATAACCGACGAGACCAGGGCGGGTTACTACCCCGGTTCCGGGGACATAACCGTCAAGCTTACGGCCCGGAAGGACGACGGCGCCATAATTGGAGGACAGATAGTCGGCGTGGAGGGGGCGGCAAAGCGCATAGACGTGATCGCCACCGCCATAAGGGGGGGCCTCACCGCCGAGGACCTGGTGAACATGGACCTAAGCTACGCCCCGCCCTTCTCCCCCGTTTGGGACCCGCTGCAGGTGGCAGCCAGGGGTCTGTTGAAGCTCCTGTGACCGCAATTCAACCACAGGGAAGCCATGCTGTGGTAGGATCTCTCACATGAGACGATCCTACCGCTTTTTATTATCTTTTTTATTAGCCCTCCTCCTGGCAGCTATTCTCCTGTGGGCCCACATGGAGCTTCCCAGGGAAGGGGAGGCGGAGTTCTTCGCCATGAACACCGTCATGAGGATAAGGGTTAAGTCCCTTGCCCCTGATGAGGTTTTGGAGCGCTGCGAAGCTCAGGTAAGGCGTCTTGAGGAGCTTACATCCGCCCACCTTGAGTTCTCGGAGGTATCCAGCCTCTCCAGGACCGGCGCCCTGTACCCGTCGGAGGATGTGCGGCGGCTGCTGCGAATGGCGTTGAAGGCGGCCAAAGACTCAAGGGGCGCCTTCGACCCCACCATAGGGGCCTTAACGTCCCTTTGGCAGATAGGTACCCCCAACGCAAGGGTACCCAAGCCATGGGAGATAGCAAGGGCGGTAAGGCATGTGGATTACCGGGGGCTCTTTGAGGACCGGGACGGGAGGTTTCACCTTAAGGCGGGACAGAGGCTGGACCTTGGCGGCATAGCCAAGGGCTTCGCCGGGGACGTGCTGGCAAAGGAGCTTAGGTCCATGGGGGTCCAATGGGCGGTGCTGGACCTAGGCGGGAACGTGGTGGTGGTGGGAAATCCCGACAAGGGCCCCTGGAGGATAGGCATACAGCATCCCATCTCCCCCAGGGGGACCATCTTGGGGGTCCTGGAGATAGCAGGTCCTAAGGCGGCGGTGGTGACGTCGGGGGTCTACGAGAGGTTCCTCGAGGTGGGCAACCGAAGGTATCATCACATCCTGGACCCCAAGACCGGCTATCCCGTCCAATCGGGTCTTCTATCGGTTACGGTGGTGTCCCATTCCTCCTCCGAGGCAGACGCGCTGAGCACCGCACTGTTCGTCCTAGGCCCCAAGAGTGGGCAAGGACTCCTCAAAAGATACGGCGCCCTTGCCCTGTTCGTGACACAAGACCGCCGGGTGCTCATAAGCCCCGAGCTCATGGGGAGGTTCACCCTTAAGGATCAGTCCTTCAGGGTTGAGCCCATTAAGCCCGGCGCAGGCCTGGAGGGAGGGGACGGGCCGTAGACATGAGGAAGCTGGATCGCTGGGTGGCGGCGCTGATAATCCTCGTATGCCTTGGCGCCCTGGCCGCAAGGCGCGTGATTGACCGGACTGCGGGGACCGCAACGCTCGAGATATCCTCGCCCACGCTGCAAAGGGTCATACCCCTGGACGGGTCCTTCAGCGGCACCATACGGATCGAGGCCCCGGACGGGGGTTTTAACGTGGTGGAGGTGCGGGGCAAGACAGCCAGGGTCCTGGACGCGGACTGCCCGGACCGGTTGTGCGTAAAACAGGGCTGGCTCTCAAAAGCGGGAGACCAGGCGGTGTGCCTCCCCCATAGGCTTGTGGTGCGGGTAAGGGGGGATAGGGGGGAGGATATCCATGGGATATCCCAGTAGGCGGGTAGCCGTCGACGGACTGCTCCTGGGAGCCGCGGTGTGCGTAAACCTCCTGGAGGGGCTCTTCCCCTATCCCATACCGGGGGTGAAGCTTGGGCTTTCTAACGCCTTAGGGCTCACCGCCTTCGCCCTTTGGGGCTTCAAGGACGCGGCGCTGGTATCCATCGGTAGGGTGCTTATGGCAGGGCTGCTCTTTTCAGGGTTCGGGCTGTCGTTCCTGTGTTCCCTGGCGGGGGTCCTTGGGGCACTTGGGGTCCTTCGGCTTCTTGGGGGCCTTTGGCCCGAGAGGCTGTCATTGAAAGGCCTAGCCCAAGCCCAGGCGCTGGCCTTCAACCTGGCTCAGCTCTGGGTGGCCTCAAGGGCGGTGAACTCCTTCCACCTGTTCCTAACGTACCTTCCCATCATGGGCATATCGTCGCTGCTTACGGGCTTCGCCACCGGCACCATGGCGGGATGGCTTAGGGGAAAGATAGAGGGGCCCAGGGACTAGCCCAGGGCCCCTCGAATTTTTAGTATGAGGACTCCAGGAATATGATCGACTTGGTGGGGCACTTATCGACGCACTTCCTGCACTGGGTACACTTGGACTGGTCTATGACCGGCAGGTTGTTGTCCATGGTTACGGCCCCTTCGGGGCAGACCTTCTCGCAAAGGCCGCACCCTATGCACCCAAGCTGGCAGACCTTCTTGACGTCCGCCCCCCGCTGATGGGAGCCGCAGGCCACCCGGACCCGCTTGTCCATCACCACCAGCTCTATGACCCCCTTGGGGCAGGAGGCGACGCAAAGACCGCAACCCACGCACTTGGATTCGTCCACCCGGGCCAAGGAGTTCTCTATCCTTATGGCGTCAAAGGGGCAGACCGCAACGCAGGTGCCAAGCCCAAGACACCCGTAGGAGCAGGCCTTGGGTCCGCTCCCGGGCAGCACCACCGCCTCCCGGCAGTCCATGACGCCGTCGTATATGTAACGGGCCTTGGCCACGTCAGGGCTTCCCTTGCACTTCACAAAGGCCACCCGTTTTACCACGTCCTCCGCGGACATACCCATGACGGCCGCCACCTTGGTGGCCACATCGGCCCCGCCGGGGGCGCACTTGTTGGGCTTCGCCTCCCCGGACACCACCGCCTCCGCATATCCGTCGCAGCCCGGGTAACCGCAGGCGCCGCAGTTAGCCCCCGGAAGGGCGTCCCTTACCTGCTCAACCCTCGGGTCCACCTGAACCCGGAACTTCTCCGCCGCCACCGCCAAGAGGACTCCGAAGCACAGTCCCAGCCCGCCCAAGACCGCCGCTGGGAACAAGGTTCCTTCCACCCCCATAGAAGCACCTCCCTATATGAGTCCCGTGAAGCCCATGAACGCCACCGCCATGAGGCTGGCGGTGACCAGGGCGATGGGAAGCCCCCTCATGCATCGGGGCATGGTGTCGCTGGCGTCTATCCGCTCCCTCAACCCCGCCATCAGTATGAGGGCCAAGAGGAAACCCACCGAGGCCCCTACGGCGTTAACCATGCTGCCAAGAAGCCCGTAGCCTTTGTTCATGTTGATGACCGCCACGCCCAAGACCGCGCAGTTGGTGGTTATGAGGGGAAGGAATATGCCCAAGGACTTGTAAAGGCCGGGGTTAAGCTTTTTAAGCGCCATCTCCACCAGCTGCACCAGGGCCGCTATGACCAGGATGAACGAAAGGGTGTAAAGGTACTGCAGCCCCAGGGGGACCAGAACGAAGTTGTACAGCAGCCAGGTTATCAGGGAGGCCAGGAATATGACGAATATGACCGCCATGCCCATGCCCTTGGCGGTGCCGAGCTTGGAGGACACCCCAAGGAAGGGGCAGCACCCCAAGAACTGGGAGAGTATTATGTTGTGGACGAAAACCGCGCCCAAGAATATCCCTATGAGGCTCATCTTCCGTCATCCTCCGTCCTTAGCATGCTGCACACCTGGCAGCTCCCGCAAGCGGTCTGCTTGCCAAGCCGATCCGCGTCGGAGTCCGCGTCTATCATGTCGGTGCCTCCCGGACGGCGGCGGCGCTTTAAGTCCTTCCTGTAGTTAAGGTACCCCATCACCAGCCCCAGGGTGAGGAACCCGCCGGGAGCCAGTATCATCACCAGGGCGGGCTGCACGTAATGGGGAAACACCGGGTATCCGAAGATGGTTCCGTTCCCCAGTACCTCCCGGATGGATCCCAGTATCAGAAGGCCCACGGTGAACCCAAGCCCCATGCCTATGCCGTCGAAGAGCGACGCCGCCACGCCGTTCTTAAAGGCAAAGGCCTCCGCCCGGGCAAGTATTATGCAGTTCACCACTATGAGTGGGATGAATATGCCAAGGGACTTGTCCAGGGACGGGGCGTAGGCGGACACCAGGAACTGGATGATGGTGACGAACCCCGCTATGACCACTATGAAGGCGGGTATCCTGATCTGATTGGGTATCATGCGCCTAAGCATGGATATGACCACGTTGGAGCCCATCAGCACCGCGGTGGCGGCGACCCCCATTCCAAGGCCGTTTATGGCGCTGGTGGTAACCGCCAGGGTGGGGCAAAGCCCTATGACCTGGACAAACGTGGGGTTCTCGCCGAACACGCCGGCCCTTATCCTCTCCAGGGCGGTACGTATCATTTCCTCTTACCCCCCATCTTCTCAAAGACCTCCACCGCGGAGTTGACCCCCTCGGTGACCGCCCGGGAGGTTATGGTGGCGCCGGATATGGCCAACACCTCGTCCTCCTTCGCCGGGGCGGACTTGACCACCTTGAGCGCCTGGGCCTTTTTGCCGCTGAACTGGCCGGAGAAGCCCGGCTCGGAGGCCTTGGCACCAAGGCCAGGGGTCTCCGACTGGCTCAGGATGCTTATCCCCTTTATGATCCCGTCGGTCCCTATGCCGGTGACGAAGACCACAGGACCGGCATAACCCCTGACAGAAACGGTCACCGCGTAGCCCACGACGCTGCCGCCCTTGCGGCCCTCCTGCACGTCCTGAACCCCCGTTACGGGTGGAAATTTTACGGACGCAAAGGAATCCGCCTCCGGAAGGGTCTTCCTAAAGGCCTCCTGTCTTTGGGCCTCCTTGGTCTTGCTTATGGGGCCCGCGGTTATCTGCTGCACCGCCCCAAGCACCAGGCCGGTGACGGCGGTTATGACGAACAGGATGGTTCCAAGCTTCACCTTCTCGTTCAAGACCTCTTCACCCCCTGGGGCTGCCCAAATATCCTGGGCTTGAAGTAACGGTCTATGAGGGGCACCGTGAGGTTCATTATGAGGATGGAGTAGGAAACCCCCTCTGGATAACCCCCGTAGAACCTTATGAGCGTGGCTATGACTCCGCAGCCGAAGGCGAACACCATCTGCCCGGACTTGTCCATGGGGCTTGTGGCGTAGTCGGTGGCCATGAATATGGCGCCCAGGAAGAGACCACCGGCGAATATCTCGTAGAGAGGCCCCATGGATATGCCCGAGGGCCTGTGGAGAACCGCGCTCAGCACCGCCACGGTGCCTATGTAGACCACCGGGATGTGCCATGTGATTACCCGCTTCCAGATGAGGAAGAGACCGCCCAAGAGAAGGGCCAGCGCCGAGGTCTCACCGATGCAGCCCCCCACGTTGCCGATGAAGAGGTCCATGAGGGGGGGGAGCTTCGCTCCCGCGGCCTCAACCCCTTTAAGCAAGGCCAGGGGGGTGGGGCCCGTCACACCATGGAGGCTCCAGGTGGTCATGGGCACCGGCCAGCTGGTTAGCATCACGGCCCTGGCGGCCAGGGCGGGGTTGACTATGTTCTTCCCAAGGCCGCCGTAAAGTTGTTTAACCACGATGATGGCAAAACAGCTGCCGAGGGCGGCGATGAAAAGGGATATGTCCGGCGGCAGGTTATAGGCCAGAAGAAGCCCCGTCACCGCGGCGGACAGGTCAGACACGGTGACCTTGCGGCCCGTGACCTTCTGCCACAGCGCCTCGGAGCCCACCGCGGACATAACGCACACCGCTATGACCCAAAAGGCATGGAGCCCGAAGAAATAGACCCCCGCCACCCCTGCGGGCAGCAGCGCCAGGAGCACCAGCCCCATTATCTTACGGACCGTCAGCTCATCCCTTATGTGGGGGGAGCTGGAAACCACAAGAAGCCTGTTCAACCTATGCCCCTCCTTTGCGCCTTCTGGCTAGGATAGTTCTCTTGCCGTCCCTGCAGGACTGGGTGAGGTGACGCCTGGCAGGGCATGAGTAGGCACAGCACCCGCACTCGATGCAGTTCATCCCCCCAAGGCTCTCGAACTGGTCGTACTCCCGCTGGCGGATCATGGCGTCCAGCTCATAGGGGGTAAGCCCCATGGGGCATGTGGCCACGCACTTGCCGCACCTTATGCAGTTCTCCTCCTGGCCAAGCCTCGCCATGGCCTCCGAGAGGGCCAGTATGCCGGAGGTACCCTTCACCACCGGCACGTCAAGGTCCCCAAGGGCTATGCCCATCATCGGGCCTCCGGCTATGACCTTCATGGGTTCCTTCACGAAGCCCCCGCAGGCCTCGATGAGCTCCCGCACGGACATGCCAAGCCTCACGCCAAGGTTCTTGGGCTCCTTCACCGCATCCCCGGTCACCGTGACTATGCGGTCGATGACAGGACGGCCGTTCACCACCCCGTTCCATATCTGGTGAACCGTGCGGACGTTGAGGATTATGCAGCCCACGTCGGCGGGAAGCCCTCCGGGGGGGACCTCCCTCCCGGTGACGGCGTAGATCAGCATCTTCTCCGCCCCTTGGGGGTACTTGGTCTTCACGGCCTGCACCGATATGCCCTTTGAGGCAAGCCCCGTCTCCTCCAGGTACTTCCGCATGGCGCCAAGGGCGTGGGGTTTGTTGTCCTCCACCGCCACAACTCCCTTGACGCCTTGGGGGAAGAGCCTAAGAACCACGGAGAGCCCCCTTAAAACCTGCCCTCCCTCCTCCATCATGAGCCGGTCGTCGCAGGTGAGGTACGGCTCGCACTCCGCGCCGTTTATTATCACGTGGTCTATGTTCTTGTCCGGCGGGGGAGTGAGCTTAACCGCCGTGGGGAAGCAGGCCCCCCCCATGCCCACTATGCCGGACTCCCGTATTATCCTTCTGATCTCGTCGGGGGCTAAGCCCTCCCAGTCTTCCCTGGGAGCTATGGAGGGATCCCATTCGTAGAGGCCGTCGTTTTCCACCACCACACAGGTGTCCAGAGCGCCGGATATCACCAGCCGCTGGGACACCTCCTTGACCACCCCCGACACCGACGAGTGAACCGGGGCGGACACGAAGGCTTCGCTGTCGCCTATCTTCTGACCCACAAAAACCCTGTCCCCCTTTTTCACAAGGGGTTTGCAGGGGGCCCCTATGTGCTGCGACATTGGAAATACCAGCTCGCCCCCCGGGTCTATCCACTGCACCGGAGAGGACTCGGTGGAACCCTTCCGATGGGGGGGATGAACCCCTTTCCTGAAAGTAGGTAACGCCATAGCCGCCGCCCTCCATGTGTTAGATTCTAAATTTTCGGGAATATTGTTCCGTGTTTTTGCACAATTGTCCCGAACAACAGCATAAAGGATACACCCAAATTGGCTCTTTGGGCTAGCATGCATCTCTTAATTTTCCCTACTCCGGACGACGTTTTTATACGCAAATAACTACTTAAATATATAAATCACTAAAAGCGCGTTGGGGAGATGGTTTTATAAAGAAAATTTAAAATCAACAGCCACTACGACCCCCGCAGCCCCCAGGGCCCCTCAGCTATTTTACCGCCTCCCAGCTCTCCACTCCGCCGGGGAACACCTCCATCATGGGATGGGGCAATATATCCGATAGGGGGCTGAGATCCTCATACCTTTGAGGATCCCTTCGGGCCAGCTTCCTCAATAGGTGCTCCCATTCGTAGGCCAGCTGACCGGAGGACACCGGTATCCTTGTGCCCATCTCCCTGCCCGGCGCATCAAGCTTTGAACCGTCGAACCCATAACCCCTCCGCCGGGCTTCCTCCAAAACCGCCCGCAGGTACTGGTTCACCGCAAGCACCGGCTCATCAAGAGACCTGAACCGGATGAGCTGCGGATGGTTCCTGTATCCCACGGTCTTCCCCTCCAGGACCGCCTTGGCAAGCAGCCCCTCCCTCCAAAGGGCCACCAAGCCCTTGGAGTCCAAATACATGGGGTGAAGGGACCAAAGGCGCACGAGGCTCACCACCTTCCCTCTTAAATTAAATGAATTACCATAGCGTAGCTGTGTAGGTCAAGAAGGCCCACAACTTCCGCCATCAATCATTAAGAACCATCCAAAGGCCGGGGCCCAAGGGGGACGGTGGGACCGGAATCCCACCCACCTCCCTTGGGCCCCATTCCACCGCCAACCGGCTAGAGCCTCCAATCGGGAAGGCCCTAGCACTCCACCCGGAACACGCTGTCTATTATGGTGCCGTCCCGGTACTCCACAAGG
>JAOACP010000009.1 GCA_026417795.1 Thermanaerothrix sp. | reverse complement strand
CCGCTCACCCTGGTCGGTGATGCCCCCAAGGTCCGACACGTAAAGGGTGAGCCCCCCGCCCTTGAGGCAGTACCGGTACCCCACGTAGTCGTGGGTGTTCTCCTGCCACACCTCGAAGAGGTCCCTGTAGCGATCCTTGAGGAAGCTCATGACCCCTATGCCGTCGGCGGTCTTGTAGCGCTCCGACGAGCTCTCCGCCTGCACCGCCTCCCCGTCCTGGTCGAAGAGTATCCGAACCCCCGGATAGGTCTTGCCCCCGTCCTTAAGGCGCAACACGTTGTAGGTCCATACGTCGAAGGTCCTGTCCCCCGCCTGCAGCCCCTCGGCGGAGGAGGGCTCCCCGAACCGCTCAAGGGCCTGCTCCTTGGTGATGCCCATCTCCACGGGGCCCAGGGACTTGCCGGGCACCGCCAGGAGGTTGGGGTCGTTGGGTATCCCCAGCATGGAGTTCGCCGCCGCCAGGGCGTGCCTTGCGGCGTTGTTGTCCGAATCCTGTGCCAGCACATCCTCGAAAACCGCCCGGGCCCCCTCGTAGTCCCCCAGGCGGAACAGATCCTTGCCGTCCAGGAGCAGCTTCTCCACGTCCTTCTCCCCCTCGGCGGCGATCCGCAGGTGCCTTACGGCCAGCTCCCGGCTTCCCACCGCCTGGTAGGCCCTGGCCAAAAGCCGATTTGGGTAGGGGGACGACCGGGACAGCTTCTGGGCCTTCTTGAGGGGCCCCAGGGCCTCCTCGGGGCGCCCCAGCTCCAGCAGTATCCGCCCCATGCCAAGGAAAGCCCTGGGATCCTTGGGAGAGAGGGCCCCCTGCCGGCTGAAGCTGTCCATGGCTTCGTTGTAGCGACCCAGCCTCTCCTGGCACAGCCCCACCATCAACAACGTGTCCTTCCGCTCCGGCCGGAGCTTGAACACCCGCTGGTAAAGCTCCAGGGCCTCGCCGTAGCGCTTCGCCTCGTAAAGCTTACCCGCCTCCAGGAAGAGCCTCTCGGGAAGCACCTTCGTCCTGTAGTACCAGACCCCTCCGCCGAAGAAGGCGCCCAAAAGGGCCAGCAGCACCCACAGGATGACCCCTCTGGAGACCGTCTTGGGGGGCGGCGGTGAGTAGTTGATCTCCTGGGATGTCTCCCCCAGCAGGGGTTCCCCCCCACTCTCCAGAGACCCTCGCATTTCCCCTAGCTCCCGTCCCATGTCCCTGCTGTCCCCTTCGTCCATAGGGCTTTACCTCCGATCCTGGCAAGACGCGTTTTTGTTTTTATGTTTTTTATAGCTCCACTGGAACCCACCGGGTTTTCTCCCGCCCAAAGGGACTGGGAAACCCACTGGGCGCCGGGGTCCTCAGAGGATTTACTTTTTATTTTATCAAAAGGAGTGTCGGGGGAGGGGTAGAAAAATATAAACGGCGCGGAGCAGCTTGTTTAAGCAAGCGGCCCCGCGCCGGGTAGAGGGGGAAGTGGATATTAAGGGTTGTTTGATACGGCCTACATGGCCACGGATCTAAGCAACTTGTAGATTTCGTCGTTGATTTCTTCCTTGCCGGCCAGAACCAGCTCCATCTTTATGATGTACTGGGGGTCGAATATCATGGCTGCTCAATCCTCCTGCGTTCCTTGGGTGTGTTTTACTTCCTTGGGCCTCTCTCTTTTCGTGAACGAATAATACCGCGGGGTTTATTGTCTGTCAATAGCATCATTTTAAGCCCCGCCCGGGGGGCGGTTGTTTTTTCATGGAGTTTTTGCCCCTCTTCGACCTGGGGCGATCTTTTTTTAGGCGTTGGCGTTTTGCCCCCTTTCGATGGGATAATAGGGACAAAGGAGGATTGGTTGATGATTCGATACGAGCCCATAGGGCTTTCCATGATGGATAGGTACGAGGAGCTTTTGCGGCTCTCCCCCGCCACCGCGGACCACCGGTTCCCGGTGCTCTTCGGATGGCACGAGACCTTGGGTTATCACCTGGCCTTCGGGGAGCGCCTCTGCTGGATAAGGCAGGAACTGCCCAGGAGGCTGTACCTTTCGCCGGTGGGCTGCTACGATGGCGTGGACTGGGAGGCGGAGTTCCGCCAGGCCCTGGGGGGCCAGGGGGAGATGGCCTCGGTGCCGGAGGAGACCGCCCTCATGTGGCAGCGGGCCATGCCGGACCGCATAAGGATCGAGGAGGACCGGGACGCCTTTGAGTACCTGCACCTGGCGGAGGAGCTGGCGCACCTTAGGGGCAACCGCTACATGAGGAAGCGCAACCACGTGAACCGTTTCGCCAAGACGTTTAAATACTCCTACCGGGAGATAACCGAAGGGGACGTGCCGCGCATTTTGGACTTCCAGCGCCGGTGGTGCTCCGCCCGGGACTGCGGCAGCTCCTTCATGCTGGAGGGGGAGAACCGGGCGGTGGTGAGTATCCTCGAGAACTACGGCCGCTTCCACTCCCTGGTGGGGGGGTACGTGGAGGTGGCGGGGGCCGTGGTGGCCTACGCCATAGGGGAGGGGGCGGGGGACGTGCTGTACGTGCACTTCGAGAAGGCGGACCCCTCCTACGCCAGCGCCTACCAGGTGATAAACCGGGAGTTCGCCCTTCACAACCTGGATAGGTTCAAGGTTATAAACCGGGAGGAGGACATGGGGGACCCTGGGCTCAGGGAGGCCAAGATGTCGTACCTTCCAATGGGCTTCGTAAGGAAGTACCGGGTTTTTTGGAGCCAAGGCGGTTTCTAGCCCCCTGGCGCAAAGATCACGAAGGGAGGTTTTAAGGCCGTGGACGTGAGGGATTTGAGGAAGGTCATGATATTCGTTGAGGATCTCTACGAGGAGATGGAGCTGTGGTACCCCAAGTACCGGCTGGAGGAGGCGGGTTTTGAGCCGGTGCTGGCGGGCCCCGAGGGCAGGAAGACCTATCAGGGGAAGCACGGGTACCCCGCAAGGAGCGACGCGTCCTTCTACGACCTTGAGGAGGGGGACTTCCTTGGGCTCATAATCCCCGGCGGCTTCGCCCCGGACAAGCTCCGCCGGATCCCCAAGGTGCTGGACCTCACCAGGCAGTTCATGGCATCCCGGAAGCTGGTGGCCCACATATGCCACGGGGGCTGGATATGCGCCTCCGCTGAGGTGGTGGCGGGCTTCAGGATGACCTCCACGCCGGGGATAAAGGACGACCTGGTGCACGCCGGGGCTTTGTGGGTGGACGAACCGGTGGTGGTGGACCGCAACATGGTCTCCAGCCGCCGCCCCGACGACCTGCCCTTCTTCATGGGGGCCTGCCTTGAGGTGCTGGAGTCCATGGTGCTGCCCTTCTAAACATCAAGGCCGGGGGGAGGGGCGGGGATAAAGGAGCTCCCCTCCATCCTCTTGCCCCCCGGAGGCCTTCCCTCGCCCCCCCTGAACTGACAAGGACCCTTGGGGCGTTAAGTGTCCCTGGAGGTTTTTAGAGGCCCGCAGGGCTTTTAGATCCCCGCGGGCCTCTAATGTGCCCTGGGGGCTGTGTGGGGCTGCTCAAGGCCCTAGGAGCCCACGGGGCTTTCTTTGCCCCGCATTGGCCCCGGCGGGGCTTTCATAGGCCCCATAGGGGCTTTTATTGGCCCCGGGGGCCGGCTCCTTGGGGCTTCAAAATCCCCCCAATAAGCCCTTCCCCGTTGCCAAGGGCCAGTCGCCTTCCCGCTCTAGGGGCGTCCTTCTAGCCTCCTGCCCCCCTTCCACCCCTTATGCCGCTTGCGGCTTGTAAAATCCGCGCCGGGCAAGGGCGTTCATCCCCGTTTTTCCTCATTCCGCCAGGTAATCCGGTTTCTTCCGCAAGTCCCCCGTGGGCATTCCAGCGGGGAGGGTGCGCCGTGGCCCCAGCCGCCCGCCTTGAAATCCAGCGCGTCCCCTGGCCGGACCTATCGGCATCACCTGGGAGTCGCCCTCATATGGAGTTAAAAGGAGTTGACCTGTCCTGCCCTTGGCGGCGGCGTGGTCCCAACCTGGTCGATTAAGACACATCAATGGTATATCAGATGTTGACAAGGGCTTGGGTGAAATATATTTTATCCCCCAAGGATCTATAAACCTTTATGCGGAGGGGGTATGGAGTTTGAAGAGGCTTTGGTTGTTGGCGGGGGTTCTTTTGTGCCTGGTGGTAAGCGCCGGCGCCGCCTTCGGGGCGCCCAAGTTCCACATAGGCATAGCCACCCTTACGGTCTCCCAGGCGGAGGACACCCTGAGGGGGGCGGAGAGGATGGTTCAGGAGTACGGGGACGTGGCCAAGGGGGGGATGGTGAAGCACATAACCCTGCCGGACAACTTCATGTCCGAGATGGAGACCACCATATCCCAGATCGCGGGCTTCGCCGACGATCCACTGATGAAGGTGGTGGTGGTGGACGACGCCATACCTGGCACCACCGAGGCCTTCCGCCGCATAAAGGAGAAGCGGCCGGACATAATATGCCTCGCCGGTGAGCCCCAGGAGGACCCGGGGGTCATATCGTCGGTGGCGGACTTCGCGGTGGGGGTGGACAACATAGCCCGGGGGTACCTGATAATCCACACCGCCAAGCGCCTTGGGGCCAAGACCTTCGTGCACATATCCTTCCCCCGGCACATGAGCTACGAGCTGCTCTCCCGCCGGCGGGCCATAATGGAGGCGGCCTGCAAGGACTTAGGCCTTAAGTTCGCCTTCGAGACCGCCCCGGACCCCACCAGCGACGTGGGTGTGGCGGGGGCCCAGCAGTTCATCCTCGAGAAGGTGCCCGCGTGGGTGAAGAAGTACGGCAAGGAGACCGCCTTCTTCTGCACCAACGATGCCCAGACGGAGCCCCTGCTGAAGCAGGTGGCCGCCTACGGGGCCATCTTCGTGGAGCCGGACCTTCCCTCCCCCATCATGGGCTATCCCGGCGCCTTCGGCATCGACCTCTCCAAGGAGAAGGGCAACTGGCCCGCCATCCTCAAGAAGGTCGAGGCGGCGGTCATCAAGGCCGGCGGCAAGGGCCGCATGGGCACCTGGGCCTACAGCTACGGCTGGAGCACCGTCTGCGCCCTGGCGGAGTACGGTAAGCGCATAGTGGAGAAGAAGGCGAAGCTGGGGAACCTGGAGGACCTCTGGAAGTGCTACGACAAGTACACCCCCGGCGCCAAGTGGAACGGCCAGTTCTACCGGGACGTTAACACCGGCGTCAAGATGAAGAACTTCGTGCTGGTCTACCAGGACACCTACGTGTTCGGCAAGGGCTTCATGAAGGCCACCTCCGTGAAGGTGCCCGAGAAGTACTTTGCGATAAAGAAGTAAGAATATTCCCGTTCAATATATTCAATTTCCCTTAGCCTTACCGGGGCTCCTCCTTGCGATCTTTAAGGAGGGGCCTTCCTTTTAACGGGTTCGTCGTTGACCTCTTTAACTTAATCCGTTGACTTGAGGCCCAGGTGGTGGTAGGTTTAATTCGAAGCTTCAAGTACCCACAAGAAAAGGGGGAGGTAGTTTCATGCGAAAGCGGCTTCTTGCGGTTCTGGCGGTTGCTGCCCTAGCGGCGCTGTTGGCCTGTCCCGCCTTTGCGGCGGCCAAGTTCCACATCGGCGTCGTGACCGGCACGGTCTCCCAGTCGGAGGACGACCTCAGGGGGGCGGAGCGGCTCATCAAGGAGTATGGCGACGTGGCCAAGGGCGGTATGGTAAAGCACCTCACCTACCCGGACAACTTCATGTCCGAGATGGAGACCACCATATCCCAGATAGTGGGCCTTGCGGACGACCCCCTCATGAAGGTCATCGTGGTGAACCAGGCCATACCGGGCACCACCGAGGCCTTCCGCCGGGTCAAGGAGAAGAGGCCCGACATCCTCTGCTTCGCCGGTGAGCCCCACGAGGACCCCGGCGTCATCGAGTCCGCCGCGGACCTGGCCATCAACGCCGACAACGTGGCCAGGGGTTACCTCATCATAGCGGCGGCCAAGAAGATGGGGGCTAACGCCTTCGTGCACATCTCCTTCCCCCGTCACATGAGCTACGAGCTCCTCTCCAGGCGCCGCAACATCATGGAGGCGGCCTGCAAGGACTTGGGCCTTAAGTTCGCCTTCGAGACCGCCCCGGACCCCACCAGCGACGTGGGCGTGGCGGGGGCCCAGCAGTTCATCCTCGAGAAGGTGCCCGCGTGGATAAAGAAGTACGGCAAGAACGCCGCCTTCTTCTGCACCAACGACGCCCAGACGGAGCCCCTGTTGAAGCAGGTGGCCGCCTACGGCGGTTACTTTGTGGAGGCGGACCTCCCCTCCCCGCTCATGGGCTACCCCGGCGCCTTCGGCATAGACCTCTCCAAGGAGAAGGGCAACTGGCCCGCCATCCTCAAGAAGGTTGAGGCGGCGGTCATCAAGGCCGGCGGCAAGGGCCGCATGGGCACCTGGGCATACAGCTACGGCTACGCCACCACCGCCGCCTTGGGCGAGTTCGGCAAGCGCATAGTGGAGAAGAAGGCGAAGCTCAACGACTTCAAGGCCCTCATGGACTGCTACGCCAAGTACACCCCCGGCGCCAAGTGGAACGGCAGCTACTACGTGGACATGGGCACCGGCGTCAGGAAGAAGAACCACGTGCTGGTCTACCAGGATACCTACGTGTTCGGCAAGGGGTACCTGGGCATGACCTCCGTGAAGGTCCCCGAGAAGTACTTCAAGATAAAGTAGGAGGAAGGCATCCTCTTATGGCGACCGGGAGGGAGGCCTTTCGCCTCCCTCCCTCCCTTCTTCGTGGATTCATTTCTTTAAACAGGATGCATAGCACCGGGTCCCCCAAGTTTTTGAGAGAGGTGTGAGCGCTTTGGGAGCTGTGGAGCCCATATTGAGGCTTGAACATGTGGGTAAGGAGTACTACGGCAACAGGGTCCTGGCGGACGTCTCCTTCACCCTGAACCCCGGGGAGGCTCTGGGGCTGGTGGGGGAGAACGGGGCTGGGAAGACCACCCTGATGAAGATCCTCTTCGGCATGCCGGTGATCCACCAGACCGGGGGTTACGAGGGAAAGATCTTCTTCGACGGTCAAGAGGTCAGCTTCAAGTCCCCCTTCGACGCCCTGGACGCGGGGATAGGCATGGTACACCAGGAGTTCTCCCTGATCCCCGGCTTCACCGCCACGGAGAACATCCTGCTTAACCGGGAGTCCACCCTTTACAACCCCTTGGTGGAGGTGTTCGGCGACCGGCTTAGGACGTTGGACCGGCCGGTGATGAAGGAGAGGGCCCAGAAGGCCATATCGGTGCTGGGAGTGGACATAGATCCGGATACCCTTTGCTCCGAGATGCCCGTGGGCCACAAGCAGTTCACCGAGATAGCCCGGGAGATAGACAGGAGCAACACCAAGCTTCTGGTGCTGGACGAGCCCACCGCGGTGCTCACCGAGTCCGAGGCGGAGATCCTCATAAAGGCGGTGAAGCGCCTCACCGCCAAGGGCCTTTCGGTCATATTCATATCCCACCGCCTCCAGGAGGTCATAGACCTCTGCGACAAGATAGTGGTGCTCCGGGACGGACACGTGGTCCAGGAGGCCAGGACCTGTGACGTCACGGTCCGGCAGATAGCCAACTGGATGGTGGGCCGCAAGGTGGAGGAGTCCCACGCGGAGGATGGGGAGGTCCGCTCCCTTGGTGAGCCCATCCTGTCGGTGAAGAACCTGTGGGTGGACATGCCCGGCGAGACCGTGCGGGACGTGTCCTTCGAGGTCCGCAAGGGGGAGATCTTCGGCATCGGGGGCCTTGCGGGGCAGGGGAAGCTCGGCATAGCCAACGGCATAATGGGGCTTTACGCCGCGGGAGGCCACGTGGAACTCCACGGCAAGCCCATAAAGCTGAACGACCCGGAGGCGTCCTTGAGGGCCGGCATGGCCTTCGTATCCGAGGACCGGCGGGGGGTGGGGCTTCTGCTCCAGGAGGGCATAGACTGGAACATAGCCTTCACCGCCATGCAGATCCAGGAGAAGTTCATCCGCCCCCTCATGGGAGGCCTCATCAAGTGGAGGGACGACAAGGCCATAGAGGAGTGCGCCAACGAGTACATAAAGGCCCTGGAGATAAAGTGCACCGGCCCAAAGCAGAGGGCGGTGGAGCTGTCCGGCGGCAACCAGCAGAAGGTCTGCCTTGCCAAGGCCTTCGTGGTGCGCCCCGACGTGCTCTTCGTCTCCGAGCCAACCCGGGGCATAGACGTGGGGGCCAAGAAGCTGGTGCTGGACACCCTGCGGCGCTACAACCGGGAGTACGGAACCACCATAGTGATGACCTCGTCGGAGCTGGAGGAGCTCAGGTCCATATGCGACCGCATAGCCATAGTGGACGAGGGCCGCATAGCGGGGGTGCTCCCCGCCAAGGCGCCTTCTGAGGAGTTCGGGCTCCTCATGATGGGAGAGATCAAGGTTGAAACGGAAGAGAAGGTGAAGGCCTGTGACTGATAAGCTTAAGTCCTTTATAGAGGCCGCCGGCTGGCCCAGGGTCATCATAGGGCTTTTCCTGGTCTCCCTCTTCGTGGCGGCCCCCTTCGTGGGGGTCCGGGTGGACACCTCCCTGAGCGATACTCTGGTGCGGGTGGGGATGAACGGCGTCATGGTGCTTGCCCTGGTCCCCATGGTCCAGTCGGGGTGCGGCCTTAACTTCGGGCTGCCGCTTGGGATAATCGCCGGCCTTGTGGGGGCCGTGACCAGCATCGAGCTCAACGTTACCGGCATGATGGGGTTCCTCACCGCCATGGCCATAGCGGTTCTACTGGCGGTGGTGCTGGGCTACGGCTACGGGCTTCTGCTCAACCGGGTCAAGGGGGACGAGATGATGATAGCCACCTACGTGGGCTTCTCCTCCGTGGCCCTCATGTGCATGGCGTGGCTTCTGCTCCCCTACAAGAGCCCCAACATGATATGGGGATACGGCGGCTCCGGCCTTAGAACCACCATAAGCGTGCAGGGCTACTGGCTCAAGGTGTTGAGCGACTTCTTGGCCTTCAACATAGGCCCCAACTTCTACTTCCCCACCGGCATGTTCCTCTTCTTCGCCCTCATGTGCTTCATCATGTGGGGGTTCCTCAAGACCAAGACCGGCACCGCCATGACCGCCGTGGGGTCCAACCCGGAGTTCGCCAGGGCGTCGGGCATCGACGTGGACAAGATGCGGATCGTCTCGGTGGTGCTCTCAACGGTCTTCGGGGCCATAGGCATCCTGGTGTACGAGCAGAGCTTCGGTTTCATCCAGCTCTACATGGGGCCCTTCTACATGGCGTTCCCCGCGGTGGCGGCCATCCTCCTGGGGGGCGCCTCGGTTAACAAGGCCTCCATGCTGAACGTCATCGTGGGTACCTTCCTCTTCCAGGGGATACTGACCATGACCCCGTCGGTCATAAACAGCATAATGCAGACCGACATGTCCGAGGTCATAAGGATCATCGTGAGCAACGGCATGATCCTCTACGCTTTGACCAGAAAGGTGCAGGTAAAGAGATGAAGGACGCCAACATGAAGGAAAAGATCCAGCGGCTTCTCATAAGCAACGCGGTGCCCATCATCTTCATCGCCCTGTCGGCGGTGGCGATACCCCTGTCCGGGTTTACCGCCAGCTACCTCATCCAAGAGATGATGACCCGGGTGGCCAGGAACTCCTTCCTGGTTCTCTCCCTTCTCATCCCGATCCTGGCGGGAATGGGGCTCAACTTCGGCATGGTGCTGGGGGCCATGGCGGGGCAGATAGGGCTCATCCTCATCTCCGACTGGTCCGTTTCAGGGCTGCCGGGAATGCTGCTGGCCGCCCTCATCGCCACCCCCATAGCGGTCTTCCTGGGCTGGGTGTGCGGATCTGTGCTTAACCGGGCCAAGGGGCGGGAGATGGTCACCAGCTACATCCTGGGCTTCTTCATCAACGGCCTCTACCAGCTGCTGGTGCTATACGGAATGGGCAAGCTCATACCCATAAGGAAGGCGGAGCTGGTGCTCTCCAGGGGCTACGGCATAAGGAACGCCATCAACCTGCAGGGCATAAGGCACTGCCTGGACGAGCTGATACCCCTCAAGATAGGGGAGCTAAGCGTGCCCTTGGCCACCTACCTGGTCATAGGGGCCTTCTGCCTATTCATCCTCTGGTTCCAGCGCACCAAGCTGGGCCAGGACATGAGGGCCATAGGACAGGACATGGCGGTGGCGGACTCGGCGGGCATCCCGGTGGAGAAGACCAGGATAATAGCCATCATCATCTCCACCGTGCTGGCCTGCTACGGTCAGATAATATTCCTCCAGAACATAGGCACCATGAACACATACAACAGCCACGACCAGGCGGGCATGTTCGCCATAGCGGCGCTGCTCATCGGCGGCGCCACCGTCGCCAAGGCCACCATCGGCAACGTGTTCCTGGGGGTGGTGCTGTTCCACCTCATGTTCGTGGTGTCCCCCATGGCGGGCAAGCAGCTCATAGGCCAGGCCCAGCTTGGGGAGTACTTCCGGGTCTTCGTCTCCTACGGCATAATCGCCATCTCCCTGGCGCTTCACGCCTGGAAGAGACAGAAGGACCGGGAGCGGGCCCGCCGTTCCCTCCGGGGCCAGGCGGCCTAAGGCCCGTGAGGGGAGGTGTTCCGCTTGACTAGAAGAAACCTCATAAGACTCGTGCTGGTGGGAGCTTTGGTGGCCTTGGGCGCCGTCCTGTTCGTGCTGGGCAAGGAGCACCAGCTGTTCCTGGACAACCAGGCCGCAACCCTGTCCGGAAAGGACCTAAAGCCCATCGAATCCCTGCGGGTCACCGTAGGCTCCGGGGAACCCATGGAGTTCATGGCGGACGACCGGGACGTGGTGGTGGTCCGAGGCCCCAAGGTGCCCATAAAGATAGAGGTGCTGGACCAAAACGGGGCCGTCATAAAGACCGTGGAGTCCACCCTGTCGTTCTTAACCGAGGACCGGGCCATGGTGTCCCTGCCCGCCCTGGTGGAGGGGCTGCCAGCCATGCTCCCGCCTCCGGGCAACGAATAGGGGGGCTATGAAGCCTTATAATCTGGACATCGCTTAGCTTAACGAGGGGAACCCCGTGGGGTTCCCCTCGTTTTAAGCTCCTTAAGCTTCATCTCCAGGGCCTTCATGTGCCCGCCGGCCCATTCCTCCAGGGCCTTGGGGTCCCTCCGCCGTCCCCCCAGCCGGGGCCGCGGCCGTACCGCCGAAGGCTAGGGCCTTCTACAGGAGCTCCTTAAGGCGGGCCTCCACGTTCTCCGCCGCGGACACCATGGAGGAGAGCCCCTCCACCTGGGATTTGAGGGCCTCGATGGTCTTAACCCGCTTCTCCGCCACCTGGCTGAACTGCCTTATGGGCTCCCCCAGGGTCTTGGAGATCTCCGCTATGTCGGTGAGCACGTCCCCCACCTCCTGCACCGACGCGGTGGTCTGCTCCGCCAGCTTTCGCACCTCGTCGGCCACCACCGCGAAGCCCTTGCCCATGTCCCCCGCCCGGGCGGCCTCTATGGCGGCGTTGAGCCCCAGCATCTTGGTCTGCCGGGCTATGGCGTGGATGGTGCTCACAAGTTCGTCGGACCGCTGGGTCTCCTTGGTGAGCCGCTCCATGCCCTCCAACATGGGCTTCATGGTGCCCTCCACGTCCTTGTTCCCCGAGGCCAAAGAGTCAAAGGCCTCCTTGAGGGGCTGAAGCATCTCCGTGAGGGCCTTCCGGAGCTTTATTATCTCCTCCACCTGCCTTGCGATGACCCGGGAGTTCTCCTCCTCCTTGGCTATTATGTCGTACAGGAACCTGGCGTCCTGGGACCTTAAAAGCCCCGTGCGGGGGGACTTCTTCTCCTCCACCTCCCGGGCCACCGAGTCCCGGCCGGTGACCTCGATTATGAGGTCGCAGGGGCGGTTCAAGAGGTCCTCCATCTTCGTGTAGGTGGGGATGTGGTGCTGTCGGGCCTCCCTCATGGCGGGGGCGTCGTCGGAGATGTCCACCACCCCGGCTATCTTGAAGTCCAGCTTCAAGAGGTGACGCATTATCTTGAGTGCCCCGTCGCCGCCTCCTATGAAACCTATCTTCATTTCTGCCATATTAAAAGACCCCCTCACCAAAGGTTTTGGCACCACAGCACGTGGTATGCTTAAGTTCATAGTCCTTTGCGAATTTTATCAGATGTGGGGGGTATGCATAAATGGGCATGGTGCAGGTTTACACCGGAAACGGCAAGGGAAAGACCACCGCGGCCCTGGGGCTTGCGGTGAGGGCGGTGGGGCACCGCAGGAGGGTCAAGATGATCCAGTTCCTGAAGGGCTGGGACTTCTACGGGGAGATCCGGGGCGTCCAGGGGCTTGATGGGTTTGAGCTGGTGCGCACCGGCACTCCGGACTACGTGCCAAAGGGAAAGGCCAGGGAGGTGGACTTCTCCGAGGCCCGGCGGGGGCTTGAGCTGGCCCGGGAGGCCCTTTCGTCCGGTTCGTACCACCTGGTGATCCTGGATGAGATCAACGTGGCGGTGGATTACGGCCTCCTTGATGTCCAGGAGGTGCTGGAGGTAATAAGGAACCGTCACGAGGATACGGAGGTGGTGCTGACGGGCCGTTACGCCCCGGAGGAGTTCATCGGGGAGGCGGACCTGTTGACGGAGATGCGGGAGGTGAAGCACCCCTACCAAAGGGGCGTCAAAGCCCGGGAGGGCATAGAGTACTAGGGTGTGGTGTAGAATAGACTTCCCGGCCGCCATGGGGCGCTGGGACATAGATTATTGGGGGGTTCCTTATGATCAACGTCTTGATGACCAGCGCGGGCCGGCGGGTGTCCCTTCTTAAGGCCTTCAAGAGGGCTGTGGAGAAGAGGGCGGGGACGGTCCTGGCGGCCGACGCGGACCCGCTGGCCCCGGCGCTTTTCCTTGCCCACAGGGGGATCCAGATGGAGCCCTTGGGGCGAGAAGGGTACCTGGACGGCCTTTTGAAGCTGGTGGAGCGGGAGAGGATAGGCCTTGTGGTCCCCACCATAGACACGGAGCTGGAGCTCCTGTCGAGGAACGCTGGCAAGTTCCAGGACCTAGGCTGCCTGGCGTTGGTGTCGGGGCTGGAGCTCATAAACATATGCAACGACAAGTGGAACACCGTGGAGTTCTTTAGCTCCCACGGGGTGGACGTGTCCTTGAGCTGGCTTCCCCAACACATTGAGGGGCAGGAGCTGCCGGAAACCGTCTTCGTGAAGCCCCGAGGGGGGAGCGCCAGCAGGAACGCCAGGCGGGTGGCGAGGGAGGATCTCCCGAAGGCGCTGGAGCTCACGGATGAGCCCCTCATAGTGCAGGAGTGCCTTGAGGGAGACGAGATCACCGTGGACTGTCTTTTGGGGCTCAACGGAGAGGTGATCCACTACGTACCCAGGATAAGGATAAAGGCGGTGGGAGGTGAGTCCGTGGAGGGGGTCACCATATCCGATGAGCCCATCAGGGACTGGATGCTTAAGGTGTTGTCCCTCATATCCCAGGCGGGCGGCATGGGGCCCATAACGGTCCAGGCCTTCTTGACCGAGAGGGGGCCCGTGCTGTCGGAGGTGAACCCAAGGTTCGGCGGGGGATTCCCCTTGGCCTTGGCGGCGGGCGGCGACTACCCCGAGTGGATAGTCCGCATGGTTCAAGGGGAAGATGTCAGCCCAAGGATAGGGGAGTACCGGGTGGGGCTTAAGATGACCCGGTTCTACCAGGAGATCTTCGTGGGGGAGGACGGAGGGGTTGAGCTCCCATGATAAGGGGGGTGGTGTTCGACCTCGATGACACCCTCTACTTCGAGGAGGATTACGTAAGAAGCGGCTTTTCCCACGTGGCCTCCGCGGTGGCTGCAGCCTGCGGGCTTGATCCTTGCGAGGTGTTTGGTTTTCTCTGGCGGGGTTTCCTTCAAGGCGTGAGGGGCAGCAGCTTCGACGCCCTCTTGGAATGTTTCCCCTTGGCGGCGGAGCGGTTCACCCCGTTGGACCTGGTCAGGATCTACCGGGAGCACCGGCCCCGCATAGGGCTTGGGGACGAAACGCTGGAGCTCCTTTCGTACCTTCGGGACCTTGGCCTTTGGCTTGGGGTCATATCCGACGGCCCCCTGGAGTCCCAGCGTAGAAAGGCCTCCGCCCTGGGGCTGGATCAATTGTTCCACAGGGTCATACTCACGGACCGGTACGGCAGGGATTTCTGGAAGCCCTCCGAGGGGGCCTTCAGGATGGTGGAGGAGGAGTCGGGGCTTAGGGGAGCTTTGCTTTGCTACGTGGGGGATAACCCCCAGAAGGACTTCACCGCCCCCAACCGCCTTGGGTGGCTGACCGTGAGGTTCAGGCACCCAAGGCAGCTCCGGTTCCGCGAGGAGCCCGATGATCCCTCCAAGGCCCCGGCGGAGGAGATAGGGGACCTTAAGGACCTAAGACGGTTCCTTGCTTAAGGCCGGCTCCTCTCCGTAGGATCTTAGAACCGTAGGGACAGGCACGAAAGGCCCCCGTCGATCTTCCTAAACTCCGAGGTGTCCACCGTTATGACCCGGTAGCCCAGGTCCCTTACGCTGCCTTCAACGGTGGGGTAACCCTTGGGCACGATGACCGTCCCGTTGACCCATATGCAGTTGGCCCCGTAGGCCTCCTCCGGCGGCACCGCGATGCGGTTGAAGCTTAGGAACTCCTCCTTGTTCACGAACTCACCGGAGACCAGCAGGTTGTTGTTCTCTATGTAGTTCACGCCGGTCTTCAGGTGCAGCACCTCCTTGAGGGGCACCTGGGAGCCACTAAGACCGTGGCGCCCTAGGATGGAGAGGAACTGGTCTATGCCCTCCTGGTTGGTCCTGGCGGAGAGCCCCACGTAGAAGTGGTCCCCCACCATCATCACGTCCCCCCCCTCAAGGGTGCCGGGGGCGTGGATGAACTCCATCCGGTCCTCCGGGAAGAACTCCTTGAGCACCTGAACCATGGACTGCACCTCCCCCTTGCGGCTCGGGGCGCCGGGGTTGGTTATTATGGCGCAGTTCCGGGTTATCACCGCCGTGTCCTCCACGAAGCATGAGTCCGGGTACTCCTCCATCGGCTCCAGCACCGTCACCTTGACGCCGCAGGACTCAAGGGCCCTTATGTACTCCCGGTGCTGCTCCAGCGCAAGGTGGTAGTCCGGTTTTCCAAGCTCCGGGGATGAGGTTATCCCCTCCGTTACGGACCTGCCGGGGGTGCGCACTATCACGTTCCTGAACTCCATGGGTTTCGTCCTCCTTTTTATGTGTGGTTTCTTTTAAAGCCTTTAGAAGCTGCCTGCCCAGGCCTTAGGCGGACTGCTCGTCGTAGAAGGGCGGCACCAGGGGCTTTGAAGTTTCCCCCTGGGCGGACTTGACGTACCTTGTGCGGTAGTCCTCCAGGAGGGACAGGAACTTAGGGGCCAGAAGCCACAGCGCCGTCACGTTGGCGAAGATGGGAAGCGCCGTGGAGGCGTCGGAGAAGACCCATACGATGGTGCCGGGAAGGCCGAACCACACCGCCACATAGACCATGAGAAGGCTTGGTATCGGGTAGGTCCACTTGTAAAAGCCAAGCAGCCGTCCCTTCCAAGGGGAATCCCCCAGCAGGTACCGGAGCACCACCTCCATCTGGGCATAGACCCCGCCGGAGGTGGTAAGGCCGAATATGAAGACCGCAAGGGCCAGTATCAGCCGTCCGTAACGGCCTATGCCGGTCTCGAAGGCCGAGAGGGTCAACGTGGCCCCGTCAAGCCCGCTGGACCACTGGCCGGTCACCACGATGACCAGACACGTGACGGTGCAGATAACGAAGGTGTCCATGAAGACCTCGAATATGCCCATGAGGCCTTGTCTTACCGGGTGGTCCACCTTGGCGGTGGAGTGTATCATGGGCGCGGAGCCCCAGCCCGCCTCGTTGCTGAACACGGACCTGGCGAAGCCCACCTTCATGGCCTGGGACACCGCGGCCCCCGCAAAGCCCCCCGCGGCGGCGCTGCCGGTGAAGGCGGAGCTCACGATGAGGCCCAGGGCCTTGGGCAGGTGGGTCCAGTACCTCAGCAGTATGAGGCCTCCACCCAGTATGTAGAAGACGCACATGAATGGCACCAGCCACGAGGCTGTCCGACCTATCCCCTTCAGACCTCCGCTTATCATGCCGTATAGGAGCATGGTATACACAACGCCGACCCAGGTCATGGGTATCCCAAAGGTGTTCCCCACCGCCTCGGAGACGGTGTAGGTCTGGATGTTTATGAAGTACGACGTGAGGAAGCCGAAGGCGAAGAGGCCGCTCAGCGCCTTGAAGACCCTCTTGAGCCCCATCTCCTCCCCTATGCCCTTCTTCATGTAGTAGTTGGGGCCCCCATAGGTATCCCCCCTCTCGTCCGTGGACCGGTAGTGCACCGCCAGGGTTATCTCCGCGGTCTTTATTATCATTCCCACCATGGCGGCCACCCACATCCAGAACACCGCCCCGGGGCCGCCGGTGGCTATGGCGGTGGCCACTCCACCTATGTTCCCCACCCCCACGGTGGTGCCAAGGGCGGCGCTCATGGCCTCCGCGGAGGACAGAAGCCCCTTGCCCTCCCCTTCCCTGGGCTTAAGTATGCTGCTTAATGCGTTCCTCAGCGCCTCCCGGAACATGAGGAACTGGAAGCCGCCGGTCCTTACCGTGAGGTACGCGCCGGTGCCAAGGATCGTGAGCACCAGCGGCATGCCCCACATGTAGTCCCACACGATGACGCTTATAAGGTCCAAGAAGTTCATCCCCTTAACCCCCTCCTTGCGCCCCAGCTCTTCACCGGGGTTTATTTTTGAGCCAGGTTAGCAAACAAGGGTTTTGCGGTGAATGGCTTGTTTTAGCCCATGATGCTTTTTAAGGTGATAAAATTAGGTGATTTTTGGAATAAGTTTACGCCGGTGAGGTGTTGTCCCCCATGAGTTCGGACAAGAGCAAGCTGTTGGACCCTACGGGGTGGAGGATATTGGAGGTGCTTCAGGAGAACTGTCGGATATCCTACAAGGAGCTGGGGCGCCGGGTGGGGCTTTCGACTCCCGCGGTGATAGAGCGGGTCCGGCGGATGGAGGAGGAGGGGATAATAGAGGGTTACCGGGCGGTGGTGAACCCAAGGAAGGTGGGCTACTCCTTCCGGGTGATGCTGGCGGTGTCGTCGGTCTACAACAACCCGGACCACGTGGTGATGAAGGCCCTGGAGGAGCTGCCGGAGGTGATCCGCTGTTGGAGCGTCACCGGCTCCAACGACTTCTACATGGAGGCCCTGATCCCCTCCATGGAGTTCCTGCAGGAGCTATTGACGCGTCTCTCCCGGCACGGGCGCATAGTGACCTCCATGGTGCTGCCCTTGATGGGGGGAAGCGGCAAGGTGACCCCTCCCCGGGAGGCCCTTTGACCCCATGATCGACTATTGTTTGGGGAGGTAACGACCAAGCCCCCGAAGGCCCATGGGCCCGGGGGCTTTTTTCTCGTTTATTACGGGCTAAACGTCCAGGTTCCGGACCTCTTTGGCGTGGGTCTCGATGAACTCCCGCCGGGGGCCCACCGCGTCCCCCATCAGGATGCTGAAAAGCTCGTCCGCCAGCACCGCGTCCTCCACCTCAACCCGCTTTATGACACGGTTCGCGGGGTCCATGGTGGTCTCCCAGAGCTGCTCCGGGTTCATCTCTCCAAGCCCCTTGTAGCGCTGCACCGACGCCTTCTTGCCCCCTAGGCGCTGCATCATCTCCTTCAGCTCCCGGTCGGAGTAGCAGTAGTGGACGTTCTTCCCCTCCTGAATCCGGTACAAGGGGGGCTGGGCCACGTAGAGGTGCCCGTTCTCGATTATCTGGGGCATGTAGCGGAAGAACAGCGTGAGCAGAAGGGTCCTTATGTGGGCCCCGTCCACGTCGGCGTCGGCCATGAGGAATATCTTGTGGTACCGTAGCTTTGAGTAGTCGAAGTCATCCCCCACGCCGCAGCCCAGGGCCTGGATTATGGTGCGCACCTGGTCGTTGGATAGGATCTTGTCAAGCCGGGCCTTCTCCACGTTGAGTATCTTGCCCCTCAGGGGAAGTATGGCCTGGAAGGACCGGTCCCTTCCCATCTTGGCGCTGCCTCCCGCGGAGTCCCCCTCCACTATGTAGAGCTCGCACTCCTCTGGCCGCCGGTTGGAGCAGTCCGCCAGCTTCCCCGGCAGGTCCATGCCGCTCATGGCGGACTTGCGGCGCACCAGGTCCCGGGCCTTCTTGGCCGCCTCCCGGGCCTGCCGGGCCTTCACCGCCTTCTCCACCACGGGCCTTAGGATCTGGGGATGGTCCTCCAGGATTACCTTGAGCCCCTCGTATACCACCGAGTCCACTATACCCTTCACGTCCCCGTTGCCAAGCTTCGTCTTGGTCTGACCCTCGAACTGGGGCTCCAGGAGCTTCACGGATATCACCGCCGTGAGCCCCTCCTTCAGGTCGTCGCCGGAGAAGTTGGGGTCCTTGTCCTTCAGCAGCTTCTCCTTCCTGGCCTGGTCGTTGATTATCCTCGTAAGGGCGGTCCTGAAACCCGATACGTGGGTGCCACCCTCCACGGTGTTTATCAGGTTCGCGAAGGCGAAGATCCTCTCCAGGTACGTGTCGTTGTACTGAAGGGCCACCTCCACTATGACCCCGTCCTTCTCCCCCCTTACCACCATGGGGGGCTTGAAGAGCACCTCCTTGCCCCGGTTCAGGTACTCCACGAAGGAAGCTATGCCCCCCTCGAAGTGGAGCTTCCGCTCCAGCGGGGGATCTTGCCTGAGGTCCCGGAACACTATGGTGACGCCGGGGTTAAGGAACGCCAGCTCCCTGAGCCGGCCCAGTAGCACGTCGGAGGAGAACTCCAGGGTGGAGAAGATCTCCCCGTCGGGCATGAAGTGCACCCGGGTGCCCCTCTTGTCCGTGTCCTCCCCCACCTCCAGGTCCGTCACCGGAACCCCGCGGCGGTAGCTCTGACGGTGCTCCTTGCGGTTCCGCCAGATGGTTACCTCCAGCCACTCGGACAGTGCGTTCACCACCGACACCCCAACCCCGTGGAGGCCGCCCGACACCTGGTAGGCCTTCTTGTCGAACTTGGCCCCCGCGTGAAGCACCGTGAGCACCACCTCCGCCGCGGGCCTGCCCATGGTGGGGTGCAGCTCCGTGGGGATCCCTCGGCCGTTGTCCTCCACCGAGACGCTGCCGTCGGGATGCACCGTCACCTGAACGGTGTCGCAGAACCCCGCCATGGCCTCGTCGATGGCGTTGTCCACCACCTCGTAGACCAGATGGTGAAGTCCCCGCTGGCCTTGGTCCCCTATGTACATTCCGGGCCGCTTCCTTACCGCCGAGAGCCCCTCCAGTACCTGTATGTCCTTGGCGGTGTACTGAGAAACCGGTGCGTTCATTGCTCCCTCTCCTTCTTCCCATGCGAGGCGCCTTCCCGCTTCCCAGGGTAAAGTCCCAGCTCCGAGGAGCGCTTTAAGATCGAAGCGGGGGCAAGAGGACTCTCCAAAACCCCGCCGTCCTTAAGGTGCACCGCGGCGCCGCCGGGACTCCTTATGAGGGCCACCACGTTGGGGGCCCAAACCACTTCCCTGGAACTTAAGACGAGGAACACCTGAAAGACGCCTCCCGTTGGCCTATAATCTACATTATCGTTGAACGCTTATTTTATCATGAATGGTGGTGCTCCGTTGAGCTTCGATGTCCACATGCTGGTGAACTCCCCGGGGGAGCTCATGGGATGGGCCGCCCCGGTGGCCAATGCGCTGCGGTCCCTCGGGGATGTCTCGTTGACCGCGGTGATCCCCCCGTGCCAGTACGCCAGCGGCGGAGAGCTCGACGCCGCCAGGCGGGTGGCGGACCGGGTTTACCCCTTGGCCAAGTTCCTTAGGGAGCGACCCTGGAGGGGCGGAAGGGGGGAGGTTAGGCTCCTTAGGCTCGGGGGGGACGTGAAGCTGGCGGTCCTCTTAGGCCGCCTCATGGGCTGTCCCGTGGACGCCTACGTGGGGCGAGGCCGTAGGGTAAGAGGGGTGAGGAAGCACCTGGTGCCGAACCTCGAGATGGAATCCGCCGTGATAGCCCAGGGGGGCTGCGCCGTGCCCGTGGGCTGGCCGGTGTTCGACGCGGTTCCCCCCTCTTGCGGGGCCCTTGAGGGGGTGCCGGTGGTGTTCATGTGCGGCAGCCGCCCCTTTGAGGCCCTGCACGGCCTGCCCTTCATGGTCAAGGCGGCGGGCGAGATGCTGAAGTCCATGCCGGACCTGTCCCCCCTGTTCCCCATGGCCCCCACCATAGACCCTAAGGCCCTTTACCCGGTGATGAGGGCCCTTGGGGTCCCCGACAGGGACCAAAGGCCGTCGGTGCTGGAGGTAAAGGGCCCCGCCGGTGTCTTTAGGGTGCGCATCACCTGGGACGGCTCCGTGCCCGAAAACCCGGCCCTGTGGGTGGCGTTCCCGGGCACAAACAACCTGCAGGCCGCGGCCCTTGGGGTGCCCCTTCTGGTGGCGCTGCCGCTGAACCGGGCCTGGGAGATCCCCATGGACGGCCTTCTGGGGTTGATCCCCTGGGGCCTGTGGGGCCTAAGACACCTCAAGAGCGCCATGGTGTCCCGCATGGTTAGGAAGCTTCCCTTCGTGAGCCTTCCTAACCGCCTTGCAGGACGCATGGTGGTGCCGGAGCTGGTGGGGCCCTTGGAGCCCGTCGACCTTGCCATGGGGGCGCTGCAGCTTTTGAGGGACCCCGAAAGGGCCGCCCCCATGCTGGAGGCCTTCAAGGATATGGTGCGCCTTAACAGCGGATCGGCGCTTAGGATAGCTCGAGCGGTGCTCTCATGAGCCCCTAACGCGCGCCCCTATGGGTTCTTGAAGTACTTCCTGAACAGGCTGTCCCGCTCCTCAAGGACCACCCTGTCCACCAGGGCCTTAAGGGCCAAGGAGACGGTCTTGGGCATCACCAGCCCGAAGTTCTCCACCGAAAGCGACACGTTAAGCTCCCGCCATTCCTGGTGTTGCTCGAGGAACGCCCAGGCCACCGGCCGGTCCACCGCCAGGGCGTCCACCTTGCCGCTTTGAAGGGCCTTGGCCTCATCTACCGCGGTTGGGAAGGGCACGATCTCACAGCCCTTGAGCTTCTCCCGGGCGGCCTTCTCGCTGGTGGCCCCCCGGGTCACCGCCACCTTAAGCCCCTTGAGGTCCAACAGGGAGTCCACCGGCGAGTCCTTGGGCACCAACACGCTCTGGCCGCTCCGGAAGTAGCTTTTGGAGAAGGCGCAGAACTTAAGCCGCTCCGGCAGCTTCGTGGCGGTGGAGCAGAGGAAGTCAAAGCCCTCGAAGCTTCCCCGGTTCCAGGTGCCGGTTATGGTGCCCGGCTCTCCGCTTCCCCATGCCATTGGCACCCAGCGAAGGCGGACCCCAAGGCGGCGGGCTATGGCCTCCCCCAACTCCACGTCCAGCCCCTTTGGGGAGCCTTCCCTCCACCAGTGGAACTTCCCGAAGTCGTCGGTCTCTATGCCCAGCAGGAGCTCCCCCCGTTCCTTTATGGCCCCGATCGAAGGATTCCCCAAGTCCGCCTCTTGGGCGGCGTCGCTGAACCCCCACAGGGCCTCCGACGCTTCCCGAAGGCTTATGGGTATCGAGTCCATGATGATCCGGTTCTCCCGGATCTTGCCGTCCACCCTCTTGAGCCGCCCCGCCTGCTCTTCCGCCCTGTCCGCCATGATCCGGGCCTTCTTAGACATCCTCTCGGCCCTTTCGTGCTGTTTTGCCGCCCCTTCCGCCCCCAGCCGGAGGGAGGAGCCTATGTGGGAAAGGGAGTCGAACATGTCCTTAAGGTCCTCCATGGTGGCCTCCGCCCGGTCCGAGGCGTTCCTGGATAGGTTGAGGGCCCGGTCGATGTTCTCCGACGCCTCCTACCCTATTGCCCTGCTGGAGGACGCGAGGTCGCTTATCTTGGATGCCGCCTCGCTGGTCCTGGCGGCCAGCTTGCGCACCTCCTCCGCCACCACCGCGAAACCCCTGCCGTGCTCTCCAGCCCGTTCCGCCCCTATGGAGGCGTTGAGGGAGAGCAGCTTGGTCTGCTTGGCTATGGCGGTTATGTGGGTGGTTATGTCCGCTATGTTCCCCAGCACCTGGGTTATGCGCCCTATGGAGTCCGCCACGGACTCCGCGGACCGGACCATGGCCCTCACCGCTTCCACCGTGTGGGCCAGCATAGTACGGTCCCTCTGGGCCTCCTCCTGAACCCTAAGGCCGATCTCAAGGGCCTGCCTCATCTGCTCCATGGGCGTCTTGGCCTCCCGGGCGCTTTCGTCCAGCTCCTTGAGCAGCTCCCGGGCGTGGAGGTCCACGGACTCCCCCGCCTTGCCCACCTGGGAGGACTCCTCCTCTATCGAAGACAGGGACGAGGCCAACACCTCCACGGCCCCCTCCAGGTCCTCCAGCCCCAACTCTATCCGCCCGAGGGCGGACATGGCCTGTCCCGAAGGGGAGGATTGGGTAAGCTCCATTGGCTGCACCTCCATTAACAAGATTTGAGGTTAGATCATTCTGTCAAATAGACTGAACATTATGCCTGGGGTGCCCTATAATGAACCATGGAGTCCCGTGTCCCCGGTGTAGTGGTAGGTTAAGGTTTGAGACAGGATTTTCCCGGAGGTGAGGTTTATGGGCAGCCTTGACAAGCGGCTTTGGGATCTGGCTTACGCTAAGGCGTCGGGAAGGATGGTCCTTGAGGTGGTGCGGGGGGTGAGGTACACCGCGGCGCTTCTGGACAACGGCCGGGTGGGGCTTGCCTATTCTTTCCCGGACATGGTGATGGCGGAGGAGGAGTCCCCGGCGCTTTTGTCCTCCCTTCCGGTGGACCCGTCGGAGGCCCTTGGGCTCAGCGGCTCCCGGTGTCCCGGGGACCGGGCGGTGGCCCTTGCGGTGGCCAACGCCCTTTTGCCCGTGGAGGGGGAGCTGAGCGGCGCCATCCCCAAGGTGGAGCCCGGGATTGAGGTCCTCATGGTGGGGCGCATGGAGCCCCTGGAGAACAAGCTGGTGGCGTTGGAGGCCAAGGTGCTCTTCGCGGACCACAACCGCCCAGGCGGGTTAAGCGACGGCGAGGCTTTGGACATGGCGTCCCGGTGCGGCCTTGTGGTGCTCTCCGCCAGCTCCATAGTGAACGGCACCTGGGAGCGGTTTGTTGAGCTGGCCCGGGACTGCTGGGTGGCGGGGCCCTCGGCGCCGCTTTCCTGGGACGTCTATCGGGGGACATCGGTCAGCGTCGTGCTGGGACGGTCAGTGAAGAGCCCCCAGGCGCTCATGCGGATCGTATCCCGGGGCTGCGGCACCAGGTTCTTCGAGCCTTTTACCGACAAGGTGCTCCTTAGGGGCTGTGGGGAGGTGCTGTGTCCCTAGCTTGACGCCGGTGGGAATAGAAAAAAGATATTAACTCCTTCTGTGTAGAACCCGCCTCCCCTAGTATTTTCAATGGAGATCCACTTATTCGTGGGTCTTCTACTTGAAAACCGGGAGGCGGTCTGTTTTGCGTAGTTACGGAAGAAGCGCGCTCGTTTTGTGGGGGCTGGCCTTTTCGCTGGTCCTTGGCTTGTGCCTTGCCCCGGCTTCCGCCATGGCGTCCCAGGTGGCGGTGACCTCGGTGGGTCAGAGCCCGGACGCCATGATGGTGCGGGTGCTGCTCAAGAAGGCTGGTTTGGATTGCAAGTACGATGCCATGATGAAACCCCAGGACCTCTCGAAGGAGCACAAGGTCCTGATCGCCGTGGTGGGGGGCAGCATGAAGGGCCTTGGGGCCGCGGGGATCGACAAGGAGCAGGAGCGGGACCGGGTCAAGCAGCTTTTGGACGCCGCCAGGTCCAAGGGGGTGAAGGTGCTGGTGATGCACGTGGGCGGCAAGGGCCGCAGGGGTGAGCTCACGGACTACCTCATGGCGGCGGCGTTCCCGAAGGCGGACGGGGTGATAGTGGTGAAGGGGGGCAACGACGACGGTCTTGTGACCAAGCTGGCTCCTAAGGGGGTAAAGGTGGCGGAGGTGGAGTCCATCCAGGCGGTTTTGGGCCCCATGCTGAGCCAGCTGACCTCCTTCGGGGTGTCCAAGTAGTCCCATGGGAAGCTGGTTTTGGCCCGAAGGGGCCCTGGCGGTCCTGATGGTGGGGACCTTCGCCGCCGGGGCCTTCCGCTTGAAGCTCCCCATATCCATCGCCATGGCTTTGGCCTCCGTGGCGGGGGCCCTTTTCGGCGGCTTCGGATTTCCCGTGAGGCACCTGGTGGAGGGGATGTTCGGCTACCTGGACACGGTGCTCATAATCGCCTGCGCCATGACGTTCATGAAGTCCATCCAGGGGTGCGGCCTTTTGGACTCTCTGGCGGCATGGACGGTGCGGCGCTTCAAGGACCACCCGGTGCTGCTTTGCATCGCGGTGACCCTGCTGATCATGCTGCCGGGGATGATAACCGGTTCGTCCACCGCCGGGTGCCTCACCACCGGGGCCCTGGTGGCCCCGGTCCTGGTGAGCATGGGGGTCCCCAGGGCGAAGGGGGCCGCCGCCATAGCCATGGGGGCCATATACGGCATGATCGCGCCCCCCATAGACATCCCGGTGATGATAATAGGCGGCGGCATAGACATGCCCTACGTGGGCTTTACGGGGCCCCTGCTCTTCGCCACCGTCCCGCTGGCGGTCATCTCCTCCCTGTGGCTGCTTCTGCCTCACCTTAAGGGCAACCGTTCCGACGCTTCAGAGCTGGAGGCAAGGCTCAAAAAGATGGAAGAGGTGCCCTTGAGGCCGTCCCTTTTCCTTCCCTTCGCGGTGCTGGCGGGTCTTATGACGTTGGAGGCCCTGTTCAAGGGCAAGGTGAGCCTTGGGATGCCCCTTCAGTTCCTCCTGGCCGCCTCCTCGGCCTTTATGGTGGGCCGTAGGATGAACCCCCTTTCGGTGGCCCGGGAGGCGGTGCGGGACGCCATGCCGGTGCTGGGCATCCTAATGGGGGTGGGTATGTTCATACAGATGATGACCCTTACGGGGGTTAGGGGGTTCGTGGTGGTCTCGTGCCTTGCGGTGCCTGTGGCGCTCCTTTATCCCATGATGGGGCTCAGCATCCCCCTGTTCGGCGCCGTGTCCGCCTTCGGTGCTGCGTCGGTCCTGGGGGTGCCCTTCGTGCTGGCCCTCCTGGGAAAGGACCAGATAGTGGTGTCCAGCGCCCTGGCGCTGCTATCGGGCCTTGGGGATCTCATGCCCCCCACGGCCCTTGCGGGGATGTTCGCCGCCCAGGTGGCGGGGGAGGAGGACTACTTCAGGGTGTTGAGGCACTGCGTGTTCCCCGCGGCCCTTACGGTCCTCTGGGGGCTTGGCATGGTGGCGGCGGCCAACCCCTTGGCGGCCCTTTTACGGTGAGGAGGGAGCTTCCTTGACGGTGATCTATCTCTTCATAGTTGCCATGGTGTTGTTCCTGGTGGTGGATTTCTGCATTAGGGAAAAGGACCTCATGGCTCAGGCCACCGCCGCCATGGTGGCAATACCGCTGCTCTTAAGGCTCCTTAGGGTCAAGTAGGTGGAGCCATGATGAACGCGATCAAGGCCAACAAGATCAGCGGCTTGGCCATGCTGGCCCTGGCGGGGGTCCTGTGCTTTTGGGCTTCCCTTGACTTCAGGGCCATGGCGGAAAGGGACAAGGTGTTCCCCGCCCCGGGGTTCAGGGTTGAGATGCTGTCCAAGTACCTGCCCTCCATAAGGGGGAGCGGGGTGGACACGGAGGTTTACGTGCAGGAGGGGCCGGAGAAGGGCGGCACCGTGTTCGTGTTGGGGGGCACCCACCCGAACGAGCCCGCCGGTTACCTCTCGGCGGTGGTGCTTTTGGAGAACGCCAGGGTGAAGCGAGGTCGTCTTGTGGTGATCCCCTTCGGCAACGCCTCGGGATTCACCCACAACCAGCCCCAGGAGGCCTCCCCTAACCGCATATCCTTCAAGCTCCGGGATGGGTCTTACAGGAGCTTCAGGTACGGCGCCAGGGACATCAGCCCCCTTCTCATGTGGCCGGTGCCGGACGTTTACATACACCGAGCCTCAGGCCAGGCCCTTTCGGGCAACGAGAGCAGGAACTTGAACCGCGCCTATCCGGGTTCTCCCGATGGGACCTGGTCTGAGAAGCTGGCCTACGCCATCATGGAGCTTCTTAGGAGGCAGAGGGCCGACGTGGCCTTTGACCTGCACGAGGCTTCGCCGGAGTACCCGGTGGTGGACGCCGTGGTGGCCCATGAGAAGTCCATGGAGGTGGCCGCCGCGGCGGTGATGGAGCTCAAGCTGTCCGGCATCGACATGAGGCTTGAGCCCTCCCCCAGGAAGCTGCGGGGGTTAAGCCACCGGGAGTGGGGGGATGGGGCCGGGGCCATGCCCTTCCTTATCGAGGTGGCCAACCCAAGCCAAGGGCGCCTCCGGGGCCGCACCGACGAGGGGCTGGTGAAGACCGGCCTTGATAAGGCTTATCTTAAGGCGTCGGGGCTTGGGCGGCTTTTCGTGCCCTACGACTCCAAGGGGAAGCCCATAGAGGAGAGGGTGGGGCGGCAGCTGGCCACGGTGATGGCGGTGGTGGGCGCCTTTTCGGATTTCAATCCCGAGAGGGGGGTAGTGATAGAGGGGATCCCAAGCTACGAGGAGATAGTATCCGGCGGGGTAGGGTCGTTCCTTAAGAGCGGTCCCTGATGGTCTTCGGGGATCTGGCTGGCAGGTAAGGAGGGATTCATGTGAGGAACATTCTTAAGATAGGCGCCATGGCGCTGGCGGTGTTGTTGGCATGCGGTCTTGTGGGCCCCGGATTTGCGTCTTCCGGGGACGTCTACGCCCCCAACGGGATGGTGTCCAGCGCCCACGAGCTGGCCTCCCGGGCGGGGGTTCAGATACTGAAGCAGGGGGGCAACGCGGTGGACGCGGCGGTGGCGGTGGCCCTGGCGCTCAACGTGGTGGAGCCCAACGCCTCCGGCATCGGTGGAGGCGGTTTCATGACCATAAGGACCGCCGACGGCAAGGTGGTGGTGGTGGACTACCGGGAGACCGCCCCCGCTTCGGCCGCTAAGGACATGTTCGCCTCCGAGGAGGCCAAGAAGGCCAAGTGGTCCGTAAACGGCGGCAAGGCGGTGGCGGTGCCGGGCTTTGTGGCGGGGATGTTCCACGTGTTGGAGAAGTACGGCACCATGTCTTTCGCCCAGGTGGCCCAGCCCGCCATAGAGCTGGCGGAGAAGGGCTTCAAGCTCCATCCCATGCAGAACCAGATAATAACCGACGAGTACGAGAAGCTTCAGGCCTATAACGACCCCCTTTCGGTGCCCTTCTTCAAGGACGGCCTTCCCATGCCCGCAGGGGAGCTCTGCGTGCAGAAGGACCTTGCCAGGACCCTTCGCGTCTTGGCTTCGGAGGGGAAGGACGCCTTTTACAACGGCCCCATCGGCGAGGCGTTGGTCCAGGCGGTTAACCGCAGCGGCGGTAATATGACCATGGAGGATCTTAAGTCCTACCGAGTTCTGGAGCGGAAGCCGGTGTCCGGCACCTACAGGGGCTATCGGATATACTCCACTCCCCCCGCTTCCAGCGGAGGCACCCACGTGGTGGAGCTCCTCAACATCCTCGAGAACTTCCCCATGAGGGATTTCAAGCACAACTCCTTCTCCTACCTCAACGTCATGGCGGAGGCCATGAAGCTGGTTTACGCGGACCGGGGGAGGTACATGGCGGACACCGCCTTCGTGAAGGTTCCCATAGAGGGGCTTACCAGCAAGGGGTATGCCCAAAGGCAGGCGGGCCGTATAGACCTCAAGTCGGTCATGAAGGACGTGCCCTTCGGGAACCCCTGGGACTTCGAGCCCAAGGCGTCCTCCTACGTGGGCGGCGAGGTGAACGAGAGGGTGAGCACCACCAGCTTCTCGGTGGCGGACAAAGAGGGCAACATCGTGGCGGCCACCAACACCATAAACTACTTCTTCGGGTCCGGCGTCATGGTGCCCGGCTACGGGATCGTGCTGAACGACCAGATGGACGATTTCTCCCAGGACCCCAACAGCGTGAACGCCCCGGAGCCCCGCAAGAGGCCCCTTTCTTCCATGTCCCCCACGGTGATACTGACCCCGGAGGGCAAGCCCTTCATGGCGGTGGGGGCCGCGGGGGCCACCAGGATAATAACCGCGGTGACCCAGATCATAATGAACGCCGTGGACTTTGGCATGTCCATGGACGAGGCCATAGAGCAGCCAAGGATATACAACCTCGTGTCCGGCGGGAAGGCGGGGAAGCTTTACGCCGAGGAGGGGATAGACCCCTTAACGCTGGACCTTCTGCGGCTTAAGGGCCACGACGTGGAGGTAAAACCCAAGTCCGGCACCTTCGGCACCGCCCAGGGCATCCTGTTCGGCGCCGATAAGGGCCTTGACGGCGGCGCGGACTCCCGCCGTCTTGGGGTGCCGGTGGGTTTTTAGACACCGTTCACAGCAGGATGTGAAATCGGGGGCCTTTCGGGGCCCCCCTTTTCCGGTCTAGAATGGTGCGATGAGATCCTATGGAAAGATCCGTTGGAGGCCTTTGAGCCGTATCGAGTCCCTGTGCCTTGGCGCGGCGCTGTTGGCGGTCTGGTCAAGCTCCCTCCGGGCGGGGGGAGTTTTGGTGGTGAGATCCCTTAACGCCCCCTCGGGCCTTTTGGCGGGGGACCTGGTGAAGGCGGGCCTTCTGCTGGCGGCCATGAACTCCATAAGGGCCCTCATGCTCTACTGGGGGTGGCTCTCCTTGGGAGAGGCGTTCCCTGGGGGCATAAGGGGTTGGGTGGGGTCTGCCGTCATCCTGGCGGGGATACCCTTGTCCTACGGCCTGTCCTGGGCGGTTACGGGGGGTTCAGGGCTGCACTTTGGGACCGGGGCGGTGGTGTCCCTTTCGTCGGTGCTTTTGGTGAGGTATCTCACCGGGCCCCTTAGGGGCACCCTGGACAGGGTGGCGGTGATGGGGCTTGTGGTGCTGTCCCTCCAGTGGCTGGACCTTTGCCCTTCCCTCACGTCCTACGGTTTTGGGGGCGGGGAGCTGTCCATGGCGGTGAAGGGTCTGGCCTCCGCCATGGGGGAGGAGGCCCTTTTCGACTGGATAGGGTTTTTGGGCTTTGCCCTTTCGCTTACGGGGGCCCTCTCCGGGGCGTCCATACTCATGGGAAAGGTGCTGCAGGAGAGGCAGTTTCGGCTCATTCGAAGCCAGGAGAGGATGCTGGCCCAGATGAGGGAGGAGGGCAGGAGGGCCCGGGTCTTCCGGGAGATACAGCACCTGGTCCACGACCTTCGCCGTCCCCTTACGGTGATAACCGGCCTTGTGGACGTGCTCCTTTCCGAGAGCCCCTCCGACAGGAGGCTCCGTTTGGTCATGGAGGCGGCGGAGGGGATGAACCGGATGATCCAGGAGATACTGTCCGGCGAGGCGTCGCGGGAGGTGACGGTGCGAGAGGTGGTGGATCTTTGCCTTTCTCAGCTGAGTCCCATGCCCTACCGGGAGAGGGTGGAGGAGAGCTTGCCGGAGGACGTGGCGGGGACGGTCATAAGGGCCAACGTGATGAGGCTATCCAGGGCCTTGGCAAACCTGGTGGACAACGGCGCCCGGTGGGGAGGGACGGTTACGCTGTCCTGCAGAAGGGTCCCCGGGGGAGTTGAATTTTTGGTTCGAGACCGGGGCCCAGGGTTCAGCGGCGGGTCCTTCGGCACGGGCCTTACCTTCGTGGAGGACACCGCCGCTTCCCATGGGGGAGCCGTTGAGATACGAAACCCCGGGGACGGGGGTTGTGAGGTGTCGCTGTTGGTGCTAAATGAGCAGGAGGTAGTTCCCGGTTGACGTTGAAGATAGGGGCCCTTGACGACGACGAGGCCATACTCTTCACCCTTACCGCCATGGCCAAGACCCAGGGGTGGGACATGGAGACCACCACGTCGATGGAGCGGTTCTTGGGCTGGGTTAAGGACGGAGCGAAGGACATATATCTTTTGGACTACCACCTGCCCAGGATGTCGGGTCTTAACGTGTTGAGGCAGGCCAAGGCCCTGTCCCCCGACGCGGTCATAGCCATGCTGACGGTGGAGCAGAACCCAAAGACCGCAAGGCTGCTGCTGGGGGAAGGGGCGGAGGACTTCATCACCAAGCCCATAAGGCTCGCGGACTTCTGCGCCAGGATAAACCTTTTAAGACGGTTGTCCCTGTCCCTTAAGGCGGCATGGAGGCAGACCCGGAAGGGGCTTTCGGAGGATAAGTTAAGACGGGCGGTGGGTATCCTTGAGGAGGCCGGGGACAAGGGAATCACCGCCGACGAGATGGGAAGCAGGCTTGGGGTGGCCTATGTGACCGCCCATAGGTATCTGGAGTACCTGGTATCAAGGGGCATTGCGGAGCGGGAGGAGTCTCCAGGCGACGGCCGCCCAGGGCGTCCCAGGCTGGTGTATCGCGGCAGGTGACATGATAGAACCCGTTCCCCGCCCCCCTTGTTTGAGGGGGGTTTTTGCTATAGTATCCCTCTTTAAAAACCATGGCCCCGGAGGAGGCAAGATGAACCGGGGCGGTTATACGGAAGGGAGTGTGGTCTTGTTGGATCAAGGGCGTGTGCGGGAGTTCTTCCGGAGTTTGAGGTCCCCGTTGGTGCTGGACGGGGGCATGGGGACCCAGTTGGCGGAGAGGGGATGGCATCCCCCGATGCTTCCGGAGGAGATGTGCCTTCACATGCCTAAGGCGGTTCTGGATGTCCACAGGAGCTACGTGGACGCCGGGGCCGCCGTGATAGAGACCAACAGCTTCGGCGGTTCCCTTAGGAAGCTCTCCATGAAGGGTTTGGGGGGCATGGCGGAGGAGCTGGCCCTAAGGGCGGCGGAGCTGGCCCGGCAGGCGGGGGGGGGCCTGGTGGCGGGGTCCGTGGGCCCCTGCGGGGAGATGCTGATGCCCTTGGGGGAGCTGGACTTTGAAGAGGCCGTAAGGTCCTTCGAGCCCCAGGTGCGGGGGCTTGTGAAGGGCGGCGTGGATCTCATCCTGATCGAGACCATGCTGGACATCAAGGAGGCAAAGGCGGCGGTGGAGGCGGTGAAGCGGGTCCGGGAGGACATGCCCTTCGTGGTGAGCTTCACCTTCGACCGGGACGGAAGGACCGTCACCGGCACCTCCCCGGAGGCAGCGGCGGTTTGGGCTCAAGCGGTTGGGGCCGTAGGGGTTGGGGCCAACTGCGGCCTTGGGCCCGAGGGATACGTGGAGGTGGTGCGGCGCCTTGCGGAGGCGTCGGGGCTTCCGGTGTGGGTTTACCCCAACGCGGGGGTGCCCTCCGCTGGTGACTACCTTGGGCCGTCGGAGTTCGCCGCCCGCTGCGCTGGGCTTTTGGACGCCGGGGCGGCGGTGGTAGGGGGCTGCTGCGGCACCACCCCGGAGCACATAAGGGCCTTAAGGGGACTTACGGAGGGAAGGACGTTGAGTCCCAGGCCCGATGCCGCCGTCCTTCGGTTGTGCGGCAGGAGCAAGGTCTTTTGCTTCGGCCCGGGCCTTCCCCTTGGGGTGATAGGGGAGAGGATAAACGTGTCTCGGAAGTCCCCCATAAGGGAGCAGGTGGCGGCCTACCGCTACGGGGCGGTGAAGGACGAGGCCAGGGCCCAGACCCTTGCTGGAGCGGCGGTCATAGACGTGAACGTGGGGCTGCCGGAGGTGGACCAGGTAAGGGCCATGAGGGAGGCGGTTTGGGCGGTGGAGGGTGTGTCGCACCTTCCCCTTTCGCTGGACAGCGACGACCTCAAGGTCCTGGAGGCGGGGCTTAGGGAGGCGGCGGGGGTGCCGCTCATAAACTCCGTGGCCGCCAAGGATGAGCAGATGAGGCTTGGGATGCGGCTTGCCCTCAGGTACGGGGCGGCCTTGGCGGTGCTGCTCATAGACCAGAGGGGGATACTGGAGGACGGACTTGAGCGGGCCCGGATAGCGGAGAGGGTCTTTGAGGCGGCCCTTGAGGAGGGGCTTCCGCCGAGCCGGATAGTTTTTGATCCGCTTACGCTCACGCTGGGGGCCTCCATCCGCAACGGTCAGGAGACCTTGCGGGCGGTGCGGGAGGTGGGGGCCCTTGGGGGGCTTACGTCCCTTGGGATAAGCAACGTGTCCCACGGGCTTCCTGCCAGGGGGCTTTTGAACCGATCGTTCCTGGCCATGGCCATGGGGTCGGGTTTGGACATGGTGATATGCAACCCCCTGGACCGGGAGCTGATGGGGGTGGTCAAGGCCTGCGACGCCCTGAGGGGAAGGGACGAAGGGCTTTCGATCTACACCGCCTTCGCCCCTTCCTGGACGGAGGTTAAGGCTGGGGGCGCCTGCGCCGAAGTAGACCGCGGGGTCCCGAAGGCTCCCCGCGGAGGGGATTTGGGGCCTTCTTCCGCCCTTTCATCGCTGGCGGAAAAGGTCCTCGAGGGGGACGAGGAGGGGGCTTTGATGGAGGGGCGGCGCCTTATGGCCTCGGAGGGGCCCCTTGGGGTCATCTCCGCTCACCTTGTGCCCGCCCTGGAGGAGGTGGGGCGCCGTTACGAGACCGGGGAGTTCTTCCTGCCCCAGCTCATCCAGTCCGCCCAGGCGGCGTCGGCGGTGTGCGCCCTGGCGGAGGAGGAGATGTCCCGGGAGGGTTCAAGCGCCAGCCGTGGCACGGTGGTGTTGGCCACGGTGGAGGGGGACCTTCACGACCTTGGGAAGAACGTGGTGGCGGCGGTTTTGAAGAGCCACGGCTACCGGGTGGTGGACCTTGGAAAGGACGTTAAGGCGGAGCGGATCATCGAGGCCGCCCAGAGGGAGGGGGCCCATGTGGTGGGTCTGTCGGCCCTCATGACCAGCACGGTGCCCCGGATGAGGGACGTGATAGAGGAGGCCCGGCGGAGGGGTTGCGGCTTTAAGGTGATAGTGGGCGGCGCGGCGGTGAGCCCTTCTTTCGCTAAGTCCATAGGGGCGGACGGGATGTCCTATGACGCCGTGGGGGCGGCGAAGCTGGTGGAGAGGCTCATGAAGGGTCTTGGCTGCGACTGGGAGGGATTGGGATGTTCATAAAGGAGCTGTTTGGGCGCCGTCCGGTGGTTTCCTTCGAGATATTCCCCCCCAGGCGGGAGGTGCCGCTGGAGGAGGTTTACAGGACCCTGGGGGCCATAAGGGACCTTGGGCCGGACTTCGTGAGCGTCACCTACGGGGCCGGAGGGAGCACCCGGGACTCCACGCTGGAGATAGCGTCGACGGTCAAGAATCGTTTCGGCCTTGAGGTGATGGCCCACTGCACCGGTTTGTGCCACGGTCCGGTGGAGGTGGACGAGATGGTGGAGGACCTCATGTATGAGGGGGTGTACAACCTCCTGGCCATGCGGGGGGATCCTCCAAGGGACGGGTCGGTCCCGTCGGAGCCCGCGTTTCTCCACGCGGTGGACCTCATAAGGCACCTTAGGCTCGCCTTTGGGGACGAGGTGTGCATAGCCGCCGCGGCGTACCCGGAGGGGCACGTGGAGGCGGAGGACCTGGAGTCGGACTTAAGGCGCCTTAAGGAGAAGGTGGACGCTGGGGTGGACTTTTTGGTGACCCAGCTCTTCTTCGACAACGAGCTTTTTTACCGTTTCCTTGAGAAGGCCCGGGGGATTGGGATAGATGTGCCGGTGTTGGCTGGGGTTTTCCCAGTGCTGAACGGTAAGCAGGTGGAGCGGATAGTTTCGCTGTGCGGTGTGTCCTTCCCGCCCAAGTTCACCCGGATGGTGGCCCGTTACGCCGATGATCCCGCGGCCCTTGCGGAGGCTGGGGTGGCCTACGCCACGGAGCAGATAGTGGATCTTTTGGCCTTTGGGGTGGATGGGGTCCACATATACACCATGAACCGCCCGGAGACCACCCGGCGGATAATGAACAACATAGGCTTGGTGAGCGGCAGGGGCGGGGGAAGTTAAGGTCCTCTGTCCGGTCTTGAAGGAAGCTCCCGTAGGGGGCGGGGACTGGTATTTAGCATTCGAAGAATGTTTTTTTAAAGGGGAGAGCCGTGGGGAAGATTGGGATCCCTGCCGCTCTCCCCCCTTTGTTTGGTGTTTGGCAAATTTATTTGAATCTATGAATTCGAATCATTGTGATTATTGCGCTTGACATTGTGCGGAACCCTTTGTAGTATCCAGCCATGATTATCCAAAAAAGAAAATATTTTTCCAAAATGGAAAAAGAGGTGCCCCATGAGCCGACTTGAAAGAGGACTTGCGATATTGAATCTGCTTTGTGAGCCACCCTATTTCTTGAGCCTTTCGGATGTATCAAGGGCCATGGGCATGACCAAGAGCGGGGCTTACAAGATATTAGAAGTTTTGGTTAGTGAAGGCTTGGTGACCCATGAGGTTGAATCAGGACTTTATAGGATAGGGCCGGTTGCTTATCGGATGGGCGTGGTGTACTCAAATGAAATGAAGATAAACGATGCCGCTTTGCCGGTGATGCAGAAGCTGGGAGAGTTGACGCAGGAGACGGTTTCTGTGGGGCTTAGGGACGGAGATGCGGCTTTCTTGGCTCTTAGCGTAGAGAGCCCCCACATAGTCCGTTTAAGACATAAGTTGGGTACTCGGATGCCTCCGAACGCCGGGGCAATAGGCAAGCTCCTTTGGGCATACCACCCTGATCCGGCAAGGCGGGACGAGATTTTGAGGGGCATGGATTTGCTTTCGGCGGCGTCGGGGTGTCCTAACCCAATACTTGATTTGGGTGCTCTCCTGGATGAGTACCGAAAGATTGTGAAGCAGGGTTACGCCATGAGCATCAATGAGAGCGTTGAGGACTTCATAGGGATATCGGTGCCCATCCCGGACAAAATCGGCAGGGTATGGGCTTGTCTTTGCGTTGCTGCTCCTATGGTCCGCATGTCTTGTGCCAAGGCCTTGGATCTGCTGCCGGTGCTTAGGGCTGCGGCGGAGGACATATCCGCAAGGCTTGGCTGAGGAGCCATTCTTAAGAAGTTTCCTGGGGGGATCCGTCTTATGCGAAGAGCCATTCGGACGTTGGAGCTTTCAAGGAGGTACGCTTCCTTGATTAAGGATGATAGAGCCAATATTCACCGCCGTCCGGAATTGGGGATGGAAGTGTTTGAAACCGCGTCTTTCGTGGCCAGAAGGCTTGAGGAGCTTGGAGCGGAGGTTCATAGGAACGTTGGAGTTACAGGGGTTGTTGGAATGCTCAGGGGCTATGCAGATGGGCCAGTGGTGGCGTTGAGGGCGGACATGGATGCCTTGCCAATCCAGGAGGACACGGGTCTTCCGTTTTCCTCGGAGGTGCCGGGTGTCATGCATGCCTGTGGTCATGATGTTCACACCGCCGTCCTTCTCGGTGCGGCCCGAATCCTCTCTGCGCTTAGGGAAGAATGGAGGGGTACGGTCAAACTGGTTTTCCAGCCCGCGGAGGAGTGTGCCCCTTCGGGTGGTGCCCTTGCCATGATAGAAGATGGGGTGTTGTCGTCGCCGCAAGTGCAGGCCATGTTGGCCCTTCACGTCTGGCCAGATCTGCCCACTGGATCGGTTGGGCTAAGGGAGGGGCCGATTATGGGGGCCTCCGACCGGGTGGATCTGGTGGTCAGAGGTAGGAGCGCTCATGGTTCCGCCCCGGATCAGGGGGTGGATGCCATAGTAATAGCGGCCCAGGTGATCTCGGCGCTTCAGACGTTGATATCCCGCTCCATAAGCCCTTCTGAGTTGGCGGTGCTGACCTTTGGGGCCATAAACGGCGGTAACCGGTATAACGTCTTAGCAGACCAGGTGCGGCTTGAGGGAACGTTGAGGACCGTCAACCCAGATCTTCAAGAGAAGCTGCCGCATAAGATCAGGGCCATATCCAGCGGAGTGGCGAGCGCTATGGGGGGTAGCTGTGAGGTCCTTTACAGCCGAGGATATCCTCCAACGATCAATGACCCGGGCGTCGTTAGGGTGTTGAGGGGAACTGTTGTGGATTTGCTTGGCAGTGAGGGCTTGGTTTTGGTGGATAGCCCGTCCCTAGGAGGAGAGGACTTCTCCTTTTTTGCCTCCCAGGTACCTTCCTCTTTCCTGTGGCTTGGATGTCGGCCTAAGGATGTGGCCCCGGAAGATTTTCCGCCTCTTCACAATCCCGGTTTCGCTCCAGAAGAGGATTGCATGCCAATAGGTGCGGCTCTGATGGCCCAGGGTGCGATGGACCTTTTAGAGGCCCTGGAATCGGAAGGAGGGTTAACCAGTGGGCGATAGGTGTTTTTTTGAAGAGCTGGTTCAAACCAGGAGAGAGCTTCACCGCCATGCCGAAAGGGGGTGGGAGGAGTTTTGGACCACTGCCTTCATCGCTTCTAGGCTGCAGGGCCTGGGATTTAGGCTGTTGCTGGGGGAGGAGGCCATATGCCCTGGGTCTGCCATGGGGCGTCCCTCTGATGCGGTTCTGCAAAGAGCCCGGGAGAGGGCATTGCGATGGGGAGGGGATCCTTTCTTCATCGACAGGATGGGCTCCTTCACCGGTGTTGTCGGTGTCCTTGAGACCGGGTTGCCGGGACCTGTCGTGGCCTTCCGCTTTGACATGGACGCGGTGGAAGTCCCCGAGAGCAGGGATTCAAACCACAGGCCTTTCAGAGAGGGTTTCGCGGCCCTTGATCCTGAGGTGTCGCATTCGTGTGGCCATGATGGGCATGTGGCCATAGGCCTGACCCTTGCGGGTTGGCTTATTGAGAACAAACAGCGCCTTCGTGGCACCTTCAAGCTGTTATTTCAGCCAGCGGAGGAGGGTGTGAGGGGAGGTAAGGCCATGGCAGACCGGGGGGTTTTGGACGACGTGGACTTCCTTTGGGGGTTCCACATTGGCCTAGGGGTGCCCACCGGTACGGTGTGCGCCAAGTGTGGAGGGTTCCTTTGCACGACAAAGATGGACGTTGAGTTCAAGGGGGTTGCGGCGCACGCCGGAGGTGCCCCTCACGAGGGCAGGAACGCCTTGTTGGCCGCCGCTACCGCCGTGTTGGGTTTGCACGCCATAGCACCCCATGGCGAGGGTGTCAGCAGGGTAAACGTGGGGGTGCTCAATGCGGGTTCGGGACGGAACGTCGTGCCGAGCAGCGCGGAACTTAAGCTGGAGACCAGGGGTAGCTCCAGTGAGATCGATGAATACTTGAGTAGAAGGGCGGAAGAGGTGTTGAAGGGGGCCGCCGCTTCATATGGCGTAGATGTTCTAATTAAACTGGCAGGGGCTGCGACAACTGCTAGGAGCGATGATGAAATGGTTCGCATGGTTGAGGAAGCTGCCTCTTCGGTAGAAGGGGTGAAGGATGTCCGATCGGAGGGGAGCATAGGCGGAAGCGAGGACATCTCCTGGATGATGAACAAGGTTCAGGATAGGGGAGGGAAGGCCTGCTATTTCATCCTTGGGGCCCATACGGCAGCGGGCCATCATAACGGGGGCTTTGACCTTGACGAGGATGCGTTGCCAATAGGGGTATCTGTTTTGCAACGCCTTGTTTCTGCGGTCTCCTCTGCAAGGTAGCCGATGGTTTCTGAGAATTGCAGTTGATTTGTAGCTTGTTGAAGGGAGGTGCCTTTGCTGCGATTTATTGGGTTAGCCGCGTCTGTTTAATGTGGTTGTTTTAATGTGGGATAGCAAGCGTTTAAGCCGATGGAATCAGGAAAGGGAGGGGACCTGCGTGTCATACAGCGCTTCCAGGCCACGGTCTGGTGGAGGAACCCTTGACAAGGCTATCTTGGCCATAGAGAAGGTGGGTAATAAGCTTCCCCACCCCTTCTGGTTGTTCGTGATATTGGCTTTTGCTGTGGTGTTGCTTTCGCACTGGTTGGCCAACCTTGGAACCTCCGTTACCTACATGGCGGCATCTTCGAAGGCTGGGGAGATGCCCAAGGAGGTTACCGTGTCTGTTAAAAACCTGCTCTCTTACGAGGCACTTCGGCCCTTCTTCTCGGACTTCGTCAAGAACTACATATCCTTTCCCCCGCTGGGGTTGATAATCGTCATGATGTTGGGGATAGGGCTTGTTGAGCAGACGGGTTTCATATCGGCGCTCATGAGGAAAACCATTTTAGGTGCTCTGCCCTATATGGTCACCGCGGTGCTGGCTTTGGTGGGGATAAACGCCAACCTGGCATCCGATGCGGGCATAATATTCACTCCCGCCATAGGCGGGGCGGTGTTTAAGGCCATTGGCAGGAACCCCGCGGTGGGGGTGATAGCTGGTTTTGCCGCAGCTTGCGGAGGATTCACCGCTAATTTCTTCATCGCCGGTACGGACGCTTTGTTGGCGGGGATAACCGAATCTGCCGCCAGGGGGATGAACATCGTGGCCCCCACTCACCCGCTCATAAACTGGTTCTTCCTGATGGTGGCCACGATAACGGTAACCATAGCTACCACATTGGTTACAGAGAAGATAATAGTGCCTCTGCTGGGAGACGTTTCCTCCGCAGATTCCTCGGATCTGGAGGGGCATAAGCTTAACGATCAAGAGGCAAGAGGGCTTAGGTGGTCCCTTTGGTGTGGGGTAGCGGCGGTGGCATTGCTCTTGTTATTGACCGTGCCTCAGGGGGCTTTCTTCAGGGCCGATGACGGCTCGCTGCTTCCCAAATCGCCCCTGTTATCCAGCGTAGTTCCCATCTTGTTCTTCCTCTTTTTCGCTTTGGGTATCTCTTACGGTATTGGGGCTGGGAGCATAAAATCCTCATCCGACATCCCAAAGCTCATGCAAAAAGGGCTCCAGGGCAGCTTGAGCTTTCTGGTCGTGGCACTTCCAGCTGCGATGTTCATCCAGCTTTTCAATGATAGCAATTTGACCACGGTGCTCGCGGTTAAAGGTGCGGGTTGGCTCAAGGCTTTGAACCTTGGGGGAATTCCGCTGCTGCTTTTGTTAATACTTCTTTGTTCGGTGCTGAACCTTTTTATCGTTAGCGGATCCGCCAAATGGTTAATATTGGCCCCCATATTTGTGCCCATGTTTTCCATGGTAGGCTTCTCCCCGGCTCTCACTCAGATAGCCTATCGGATAGGAGACTCCAGCACCAACATAATATCTCCGCTTTCCTACTACATCCCGGTTGTGATAGGGCTTTTGGAGCAATACAGGGCGGAGTCGGATCAGCCCATAGGGATAGGTACCGTTATATCCCTGGAACTCCCATATTCAATAGCCTTTCTCATATGTTTCTCAGTACAGCTAATAGTTTGGTATTTCCTGAGACTCCCCCTTGGGCCTGGGGCGGGATTGTTCCTTTAAAAGCTTTGAGGACCGTTGATTGTATCTAGTGCGGTGAATAGACGAATTTAGGTTCGCTTAAACACATTTCTCTCGGTAAACAGTATGCATAGTGGTATGGTTGCCCGTTCGATGGACGAATGTTATCATGTTAACCAACGGGGCTTTGTTCCCCCCATCCAACCCGTTGGGTTCCCGGCGTGGAGGAGCTTAAAGGGGGCCGGCGCTTCCGGCGCCGGGTTTGGGCTTTAACCACAAGGACAAAGATCCGCGGCCTTGGGGTTCTGGCCAAGGATCCCGGCGGCACTGCCCCAGGTTAAAAGAGAAAAAGGCTCTGCCGACCTCAAGGGCGGTATTTTCCGTTCCCGAGGGGGAGGGGTGCTGTGGATGCGGTTAAGGCTTGGGGACTGTGTCCTATGTCCCCGGGTCTTTTTGCCAGGCGCCCTTCTGCCCTTTGGGGAGAAGGGCGCCTGTTCTTATGCCCCGCCCTGATCCCCAGGTTAAGGTGGGGTCCGTAGGTTTGTTCGGGGGTGCGTCGTAATGGGTGATTCGGTTGAGCGCGGGCCTGATGCGAGGCTTGGAGTGGTGGCCATAGTGGTGGAGGACCTTGACATGTCCGACCGGGTGAACTCCGTGCTCCACGAGCATGCTCCAATCATCGTGGGCAGGATGGGGATACCCTATAAGGACAGGGGCATATCGGTCATATCGGTGATAGTGGACGGCACCGTGGATCGGATAAGCGCCATGACCGGCAAGCTGGGGGCCATAAAGGGGGTCTCCGTTAAGGCCGCCTACGCCAAGGCGTCCGGCGCTTCTAGGACGGAAGTTGGGGGGTAGTGGAATTGGACGGCAGGTTGGAGGTGGCGGATCCCGTGAGGATCTCCCCGGGGGAGCTCCGGGAGCTTGTGGACGCCATGGTGGAGGGGTACCTTCCCACCCTGGATCAGATGGAGGCCCTTCTCTTGCTGGATCGGCAAGGGGCGGAGGTGCTCTTCGAGGGGGCGGACAGGCTCAAACGTTCCCTTTTCGGCGATGAGGTCCACATAAGGGGGATCATAGAGTTCTCAAACCACTGTTCCGGCCGGTGCCTTTACTGCGGCCTTCGGGGGGACAACCGGGGGCTTGAGAGGTACCGGATGGATGAGGACGAGATAGTGTCCTGCGCCCTGGAGGCCGTCGACGCGGGGTACATGAGCCTGGTGCTCCAGTCCGGGGAGGACGGGGCGTACACCCGGGAGGCCTTGGGAAGGGTGATAGAAAGGATAAAGTCCGTCAAGGACGTGGCCATAACCTTGAGCATCGGGGAGAGGTCCTATGAGGACTACCGGTATTTGAAGGAGGCCGGGGCGGACCGGTTCCTCATGAAGCACGAGACCTGCGATGAGGGCCTTTACGACCGGCTGCACCCCCATTCGTCCTTCCGGCGCCGCATGGAGTGCCTTGGGCAGCTCAAGGAGCTGGGCTATCAGGTGGGAAGCGGCTTCATGGTGGGGCTGCCGGGGCAGAGCCTGAGGTCCATAGCCTTGGACGTGCTCTTGTTGAGGAAGCTGGACGTGGACATGGCGGGCATAGGCCCCTTCATATCCCATCCCGCCACGCCCCTAGGCGGGGCCGCCAACGGGGATCCCTTCCTGGTGCTCAAGACCGTGGCACTGGCTAGGCTTGTGTGCCGCCGGCCCCATCTTCCCGCCACCACCGCCCTTGGGGTGTTGGACCGCCGGGGCAGGGACATGGCCTTCTTCTCCGGGGCCAACGTGGTGATGCAGAAGCTGGAGCCCCATAGGTACAGGAGGATGTACGAGATATACCCCAAGCCCCACGGGGAGGAGCTCAGCATAGCGGAGGAGCGAAGGCGCCTTGAGGCCTTAATAGAAGGGCTTGGGCTTAGGGTGTCCAGGGGTCGGGGAGACGCTGTAAGGGGCTGAGGGATTTAAATTTAAAGCGTTTTGAATCCGGGCCGCCGGGTGGGCTTTTGAGTCTGCGGCGGGTCCTTACATGGGAGGCGAACTTACATGGGTGTGATGAGCGCCAGGGCGGCGGAGAGGGCGGATTTCATAGACCATCGGGAGGTCCTAGGCACGGTGGAGCGGGGGGCTCTATTGGCCCAGGACCGGGGGTTTGTGGAGCAGGCCCTTGCCAAGGCGGGGCAGGCGAAGGGGCTTGAGCCCCTTGAGGCGGCGGCCCTTTTGCAGGTCAAGGATCCGCAGATGCTTGAGCGGATGTTCCAGATGGCCCGGGAGATCAAGGAGCGCATATACGGCCGCCGGATAGTGCTTTTCGCCCCCCTTTACGTGAGCAACTACTGCGTTAACCAGTGCGCCTACTGTGGGTATAAGTGCTCCAACAAGGGCTTCGAGAGGCGCCGGCTCACCATGGAGGAGCTGGAGGAGGAGATAAGGATTCTGGAGGGCCTGGGGCACAAGAGGCTGGCCCTGGAGGCCGGGGAGGACCCGGTGAACTGCCCTCTGGACTACATATTGGAGTGCATAGAGAAGATATACTCCCTTAAGTTCGAGAACGGCAGCATAAGGCGGGTGAACGTAAACATCGCCGCCACAACCGTGGAGGACTACCGGCGGCTCAAGGCGGCTGGCATAGGCACCTACGTGCTGTTCCAGGAGACCTATCACCGCCCCACCTACGAGGCGTTGCATCCCTCAGGTCCCAAGAGCTCCTACGACTACCACACCACCGCCATGGACCGGGCCATGGAGGCGGGCATAGACGACGTGGGCCTTGGGGTCCTGTACGGCCTTTACGACCACGTGTACGACACCGTGGCCATGCTGTTCCATGCCCGGCACCTGGAGGAGCGTTTCGGGGTGGGGCCTCACACCATATCGGTGCCCAGGCTGCGGAAGGCCCACGGGGTTGATCTGTCGACCTTCAGACCCGTGGAGGACGAGGATTTCAAGAAGGTGGTGGCGGTGATAAGGCTTTCTGTCCCTTACACCGGGATGATCCTGTCCACCCGGGAGGAGGCGGACTTCAGGGATCAGGTGATAGCCCTTGGCATATCCCAGATAAGCGCCGGTTCCTGCACCGGGGTTGGGGGGTATGCGGAGCACTACGTCAACCGTCCGGCGGATGAGAAGCCCCAGTTCGAGGTGGGGGACCACCGTTCCCCCATGGAGATAATAAAGAGCCTCATGAGGAGCGGCTACATCCCGAGCTACTGCACCGCCTGCTACAGGGAGGGGCGCACTGGGGATCGGTTCATGAGCCTTGCCAAGTCGGGGCAGATCGGCAACGTGTGCCAGCCCAACGGGCTTTTGACCCTTAAGGAGTTCCTTTTGGACTACGGGGATGATGAGGCCCGGGCCCTTGGCGAGGGGTTGATAGAGCGGGAGCTTGAGTCCATCCCCAATCCCAAGGCCCGACAGGCCGCCAGGGCCATGCTGGACCGCATAGGATCCGGCGAGAGGGATCTTAGGTTCTAGGAGGGGTTTTCGTGCTGGACACGCCTAAGGCCAACAGGCTTCACATAGCCATATTCGGCAGGAGGAACGCCGGCAAGTCGAGCCTCATAAACGCCCTCACGGGCCAGGACGCGGCCCTGGTCTCTCCCATGCCCGGTACCACCACGGACCCGGTGTTCAAGGCCATGGAGCTGCTTCCAATAGGGCCGGTGGTGTTCATAGACACCGCGGGCATCGACGACGACGGAGAGCTGGGGGAGCTTCGGGTGGAGCGGACCATGCGGGTCATGGACAGGACCGACCTGGCGCTCCTGGTGGTCTCGCACCCCGTGGAAGACCTTTCAATGGAGAGGGAGTGGCTGGAGGGTCTTAAGGGCCGGGGCATCCCGGTGGTGGGGGTATGCAACAAGGTTGACCTCGGGGGTGTGGATCCGGAAGCCCTTGAGGGGGAGCTTGGGATAAGGTTCGTGCCGGTGAGCGCCAGGACCGGAATGGGGATCGAGAGCCTCAAGGAGGCCATTCAGGAGGCGGTGCCGGAGGGATGGGAGCGGGACACCATCGTGGGGGACCTGCTTTATCCTGGGCAGACGGTGCTGATGGTGGCGCCACAGGACATTCAGGCTCCCAAGGGAAGGCTGATACTGCCCCAGGTGCAGGTGATGCGGGACGTGTTGGACAACCGCTGCGTGGGGATGATGGTGACCGCCGATGAGCTGGAGGCGGCGCTGGCCCTTTTCGCCGGGGCGGGCTCCGCTCCGGACCTGGTGATAACCGATTCCCAGGTGTTTCATTACGTAAAGGATAAGATAGGGGGGGAGGTCCCCCTTACGTCCTTCTCCATCCTGATGGCCCGTTACAAGGGGGACCTTGGGACCTTGGTGGAGGGGGCCAGGCGGGTTGCGGAGCTCAAGGACGGGGACCGGGTTCTTATCGCCGAGGCGTGCACCCACCATCCGCTTAAGGGGGACATAGGCAGGGAGAAGCTCCCCCGGATAATCCGGGAGATGAGCGGCGCGGAGCCCACCTTTGAGGTGGCGGCGGGGAACGACTTCCCAAGGGATCTTTCCGGTTACTCCCTGGTGGTGCACTGCGGGGGGTGCATGCTGAACCGCAAGCACATGATGAGCCGCATCATGAGGGCCCGTTCCCAGGGGGTTCCCATGACCAACTACGGCGTCCTGCTGGCCTTGAAGAGCGGGATATTGGACCGGGCGGTGGGCATGCTGCTTCATGCCTGAGGCCTCTGGGCTTTGGAATTGGCCGGGGCGGGGGTAGGGGTTTTGCCCTGATGGTTTCAAGGGCATAGGCCCCGATCCCTGCCCCGGTTTTATTTCTTTCTAATTGCAATATTCCATAATTATTGTATAAACAAAGGGTAGGCCAACAGGTTGGGGAGGTGGTTTGGTTGTCCGGCCCTTTGGATATGGGACGGAAGCTGTGCGACGTGTCGGTGGGTAAGTGTGGAGCCCCGGTGGATAGGACGTTGGTGATGGGTTTTCTAGGTGGGGCTTACATAGCCCTTGCGGGTTTCTTCTACACGGTGGTGACCCAGGACGGCTACGGATTTGTTGGGGTGGGGCTTACCCGGTTTGTGGGGGGTCTTGCGTTTTCATTGGGGTTGTTGTTGGTGCTGGCGGCGGGGGCGGAGCTTTTCACCGGTAACTGTCTTATGCCCATGCCCCTTCTGGCGGGAAGGCTTCCGCTGGGTGGTATGTTAAGGAACTGGTGTTTGGTGTACCTTGGCAACCTGCTGGGGGCGGTGGGGGTGGCTTTTTTGATACGGCTTTCGGGCCTTGATTCTGGGTTGGTTGGGGAGAACGCCTTGAAGGTGGCGGCGGCGAAGATGTCCCTTCCCTTTTCGGAGGCCTTCTTCCGGGGTGTTCTTTGCAACTGGCTTGTGGCGTTGGCGGTGTGGATGTCCTACGGGGCCGATGGCGTGGGGGGCAAGGCCGCGGCGGTGGTTCTGCCGGTGACGGCCTTTGTGGCCTGTGGTTTTGAGCACAGCGTGGCCAACATGTACTTCCTGGCACTTGGGCTGATGGAGGTGGGGAGGACGGCCCCCCACGGGGTGGACCTGTCGGTGGTGAACCTTGGGGGGTATCTTGGGAACCTGGTGCCGGTGACCCTTGGGAACGCGGCGGGGGCTTCGGTCCTGGTGGCCGCCGCGTACTGGAAGGCCCTTGGGGATTCGTTGAGGGTCAGGGATGACTGAGGAGGTTTTAGGGCCCCCCATTCCGGGGGCCCTTTGCGTGCTCTGCGGCGGCTTGGGGTCCCGCATGGGGGGGCCTAAGCACTTGGCGGTCCTTGGGGGGCGCCCCATGTGGGAGCGGGTGGTGCTGAGGCTTCGGGGGCTTTTCCAAGGGGTGGTTATAGGGGCGTCATTTGGTGGAGGGGGTTTTTTCCCGGACCGGCTGGAGGGGACGTGCCTTAAGGTGGCGGAGGATTCCGCCCCGGGTCTTGGGCCGTTGGAGGGGCTCAGGGCGGTTATGTGGGCGTCGTCCTTTGAGTGGGCCTTCGTGGTGGGATGCGACATGCCCTTGGTGTCTCCGTCGGTGGTTCGCCGCATGTGGGGTTTTGCCGATGCCCGCTGGGACGCGGTGCTTCTTCGGCTTGGGGGCTACGTGGAGCCCCTGCACGGGTTCTACCGGAGGAGCTGCTTAGGTCCGGTGGAGGAGGTTTTAAGGCGTGGCGGCAGGGGTATGAAGGATTTCCACCATGCGGTGCGGGTTGTCCTTCTTGAGGTGGGGGAGGTGGGGGGAGAGGAAGCGGTTAGAAGGTCCATCATGGGGGCCAACGACCCCTTGGAGTTGAAGGCCATTGAAAAATTTTTATAGCAAGCGATAAAAATTTTTCTTAGTTGAAAACCAGGACTTGTGATAAATTGCGCTTCCGGGCTGTAGAAATTATAATGTGCACGAGCTTGTGCTCGGATGCATAAAGCATGAGGGCAGCGAAGGAGGCGAGGGCGGAAGATGAGTTGCTGTTGCTGCGACAAGGAGAGTGGGCAGCAGTTTCGGGAGCTTGAGGAGTTCATAGATAAGCTCCCGAGCAAGAAGGGGGAGCTGATAACGGTTCTCCACAAGGCCCAGGAGATCTTCGGTTACCTTCCGGAGGAGGTCCAGGCCTTTGTGGCCCGGAAGTTGGACATCCCCTTGGCGAAGGTCTACGGGGTGGTGACGTTCTACTCTTTCTTCACCATGGAGCCCAAGGGCAAGGTGGCGGTGTCGGTGTGCATGGGCACCGCGTGTTACGTGAGGGGAGCCGAGGAGGTCCTTCACGAGCTGGAGAAGGCCATGGGGGTCAAGGTGGGCAAGGTCTCCGAGGACGGCTACTTCTCCCTGGACACCCTGCGCTGCGTGGGCGCCTGCGGCCTGGCCCCGGTGGTCATAGTGAACGGCAAGGTCTTTGGCCGGGTGACCCCTGCGGACGTGCCCGGGATAGTGGACCAGTACAGGCCTGCGGTCTCTCAGGAGGTGAATACTTGCAATGTCTAACAAGATAAAGTCCCTGGAGGAGCTCCGCAAGATAAAGCAGCAGGTTCAGGAGGGCACGGAGATCCGGGAGAAGGGGCAGAACATCGAGAACATGATAGAGGTCAAGGTCAGCATGGCCACCTGCGGGATAGCCTCCGGCGCCCGGGAGGTCATGGCGGAGATGATAGAGGAGGCCAAGAAGCGGGGCCTTAACAACGTGGTGTTCACCCAGTGCGGGTGCATGGGCTTCTGCCACAGCGAGCCCACCATCATGATAGCCCGTCCCGGCGAGGAGCCGGTCATATACGGCAACGTCAAGGGCACGGACCGCATAAGGGAGATCTTCGATCACGTGATAGAGAAGGGCGAGATGGTGGACGGCTTGATCCCCACCAGCTACCGCACCTCCCACGAGTAAGGGGGCCTCGATCCATGGCTGTTAAGATGCACATACTGGTGTGCGGCGGCACCGGCTGCATATCCTCTCAGAGCGACGTCCTGGCCCAGGCGTTGAAGGACGCCTTGGCCGCCAAGGGGCTGCAGGACGAGGTTAAGGTGGTGCTGTCGGGCTGCTTCGGCTTCTGTGAGCAGGGGCCCATAGTGAAGGTGGCTCCGGACAACACCTTCTACGTGAAGGTGACCCCGGAGGACGCGGAGGAGATAGTGGCGGAGCACATCCTGAAGGGCCGCAAGGTGACCCGGCTGCTCTACAAGGATCCCAAGACCTCCAGCCAGGTTTCCGACTCCAAGCACATGGACTTCTACAAGAAGCAGATGCGCATAGCCCTGCGCAACTGCGGCTTCATCGACCCGGAGAACATAAACGAGTACATCGCCCGGGACGGCTACGAGGCCCTGGGGAAGGTGCTCACCACCATGAAGCCCGAGGACGTGGTGGCGGAGGTCAAGAAGTCTGGCCTTAGGGGCCGCGGCGGTGGCGGGTTCCCCACGGGGCTCAAGTGGGAGATCGCCAGCCGTTTCAAGGCGGACCAGAAGTACGTTATCTGCAACGCCGACGAAGGCGACCCCGGGGCCTTCATGGACCGTTCCATCCTGGAGGGAGACCCCCATTCGGTCATCGAGGCCATGGCCATATGCGGCTACGCCATAGGGGCCAGCAAGGGCATGGTCTACATAAGGGCGGAGTACCCGCTGGCGGTTCAGCGGCTTAGGAAGGCCATAGAGGACGCCCGGGAGGTGGGGCTTCTGGGGGACAACATCCTGGGCACCGACTTCAGCTTTGACGTGGAGCTTCGTTACGGCGCCGGGGCCTTCGTGTGCGGCGAGGAGACCGCCCTCATCCAGTCCCTGGAGGGCAACCGCGGTGAGCCCGTCAGCAAGCCTCCGTTCCCGGCGGAGAGGGGCTTCTGGGGCAAGCCTTCCAACGTGAACAACGTGGAGACCTTCGCCTGCGTGCCCCCCATAATCCTCAAGGGCTCCGACTGGTTCTCCTCCATCGGCACCGAGCGCTCCAAGGGCACCAAGGTCTTCGCCCTGGCGGGCAAGGTGAACAACGTGGGCCTGGTGGAGGTGCCCATGGGCATCACCCTGAGGGAGGTCATCTACGACATCGGCGGCGGCATAAGGGACGGCCGCAAGTTCAAGGCGGTCCAGACCGGAGGCCCCTCCGGCGGCTGCCTTGCGGAGAAGCACCTTGACACCCCCATAGACTTCGACAACCTGCTTGAAGCGGGCTCCATGATGGGTTCCGGCGGCATGATAGTCATGGACGAGGACAACTGCATGGTGTCGGTGGCCAAGTTCTACCTGGAGTTCACCGTGGAGGAGTCCTGCGGCAAGTGCACCCCCTGCCGGGTGGGCAACAAGAGGATGCTGGAGATCCTGGAGAAGATCACCCGGGGGCAGGCCACCGAGAAGGACCTGGCCCGTCTCAAGGAGCTGGCCCTCATAATCAAGGACACCGCCCTCTGCGGCCTTGGGCAGACCGCGCCCAACCCGGTGCTTTCCACCATGGACAACTTCTACGACGAGTACCTGGCCCACGTGGTGGACAAGCGTTGCCCCGCCGGCAAGTGCAAGGACCTGGTGCGGTACGTCATAGAGCCCGAGAAGTGCAAGGGCTGCACGCTGTGCGCTAAGGTGTGCCCCGCGGACGCCATAACCGGCAAGGTGCGGGAGCCCCATGTGATAGACCAGGACAAGTGCGTGAAGTGCGGCGCCTGCTACAGCGCCTGCAAGTTCGGCGCCATCTCGCGTAGCTAGAGCACGGGAGGATAGCCATGATAAACCTGAACATAGACGGCAAGTACGTAAAGGTCCCCGAGGGGTCCACCATCCTCGACGCCGCCCGGGAGCTGGGGATAGACATCCCCACCCTGTGCCATCTTAGGCTGGACCAGAACGTTGGGATGGTGAACAAGAGCGCCTCCTGCCGGGTCTGCGTTGTGGAGGTCAAGGGCCGCCGTAACCTGGCCCCCGCCTGCGCCACCCCGGTGGTCGAGGGCATGGAGGTGAGGACCAACACCATCCGGGTCATGAACGCCCGGAAGACGGTCTTGGAGCTCCTCCTCTCGGATCACCCCAAGGATTGTCTTGTGTGCGCCAAGAGCGGCAACTGCGAGCTTCAGGACCTGGCGGAGCGGTTCGCCATCCGGGAGGTCCGCTTCGAGGGAGAGCAGTCCACCTACAAGGAGGACCACTCCCCCGCCCTGGAGCGGGACATGGACAAGTGCGTCATGTGCCGCCGCTGCGAGACCATGTGCAACGAGGTCCAGACCGTTGGGGTGCTCTCTGGGGTGAACCGGGGCTTCTCCTCCGTGGTGGCCCCCGCCTTTGAGAAGCCCCTGGTTGACACGGTGTGCACCTTCTGCGGCCAGTGCGCCGCGGTGTGCCCCACCGGCGCCCTGGTGGAGCGGGACTACTCCTGGCGGGTCATAGAGGCCCTGGCGGATCCTGACAAGGTGGTGGTGGTTCAGACCGCCCCGGCGGTGAGGGCCGCCCTTGGTGAGGAGTTCGGCATGGAGCCCGGCACCCTGGTGACCGGCAAGATGGTGGCCGCCCTGAGGCAGATGGGCTTCGACTACGTGTTCGACACGGACTTCGCCGCGGACCTCACCATAATGGAGGAGGCCTCGGAGTTCCTGGACAGGCTGAACCGGTTCCTGGCGGGTGACAAGGACGTGCGGATGCCCATCCTCACCTCCTGCTGCCCCGCGTGGGTCAAGTTCTTCGAGCACCAGTTCCCGGAGCTTCTGGACGTGCCCTCCACCGCCAAGTCGCCCCAGCAGATGTTCGGCGCCGTGGCCAAGAACTTCTTCGCCAAGAAGCTGGGCATCCCCAGGGAGAAGCTGGTGGTGGTGTCCGTGATGCCCTGCCTTGCCAAGAAGTACGAGTGCTCCAGGCCGGAGTTCTCCGTGGACGGCAACCCGGACGTGGACGTGTCCATATCCACCCGGGAGCTGGCGAGGCTCATCAAGCGCTTCAACGTAGAGTTCGCCAACCTGCCCGACGAGGACTTCGACCGTCCCCTTGGGGAGTCCACCGGCGCTGGGGTCATCTTCGGCACCACCGGAGGCGTCATCGAGGCGGCGGTGCGCACCGCCGTTGAGTGGGCCACCAAGAAGCCCCTGGAGAAGATCGACTTCACCGAGCTTAGGGGCATGCAGGGCTGCCGCGAGGCCTGGGTGCAGGTGGGGGACCTGAAGCTCCACATAGGCATAGCCCACGGCCTTGGCAACGCCCGGCACCTGTTGGAGTCCATAAGGGACGGCAAGTCCGAGATGTTCCACGCCATCGAGATAATGGCCTGTCCCGGCGGCTGCGTGGGCGGCGGCGGACAGCCCTACCACCACGGCAACTTCGACATAGTACGTAAGCGCGCCGAGGCCCTCTATCGGGAGGACGCGGGCAAGCCCATAAGGAAGTCCCACGAGAACCCGGAGATAATAAAGCTCTACGAGGAGTTCCTGGGCAAGCCCCTGGGTGAGACCGCTCATCACCTGCTGCACACCCATTACTTCAAGCGCAGCGACCTGTAACCCTTTTAAATTTAAAGGGATGATGCGGGGGGCGGCGGCCCCCCGCTTTTCATGCCCCCGAAGGGCCGGGAGGTTTCACAGGGTCCCTGAGGGGGGGTATGCCAAAGGGCCCCGCCTTCCTTGAGGAAGCGGGGCCCCTTGGGGTTCGTAGACCCCCTGGCGGGGTCCTTTGGGCCTAGTGGCTTTGTGGTTTTAAACCAAGGGTCCTGGGGCCTTAAGCGGGCTCTATCTCGTCGCAGAGGTAGACGTCCTGCACCGCCTTGATGAGCTGCACCCCTTCCTTGAAGGGCTTTTGGAAGGCCTTCCTTCCCAGGATGAGCCCCATGCCGCCGCCCCGTTTGTTTATGACCGCCGTGCGGACCGCCTCCTTGAGGTCGTCCTTGCCCGATGGGCCGCCGGAGTTTATGAGCCCCACCCGGCCCATGTAGCCGTTGGCCACCTGCCATCTTACGTAGTCGATCGGGTGTTCCGGCACCAGGTCCGAGTAGACCTTCGGATGGGTCTTGCCGAAGGACACCGCCCTGTAGCCACCGTTGTTCTCCGGCAGCTTCTGCTTTACTATGTCCGCCTCTATGGTGGCCCCCAGGTGGTCTGCCTGGCCCGTGAGGTCCGCGGAGAGGTGGTAGTCCTTGTCCTTCTCGAAGGCCGGGTTCCGGAGGTAGCACCAAAGTATGGTGGCCATGCCCAGCTGGTGGGCCCTCCTGAAGGCCTTTGATACCTCCTGGATCTGCCGGCGGCTCTCGGGGGATCCGAAGTACACCGTGGCCCCCACCGCCACGGCCCCCATGTCCCAGGCCTGCTCAACCGAGGCGAAGATCGTCTGGTCGTGGAAGTTTGGGTAGCTCAACAGCTCGTTGTGGTTTATCTTGAGCACGAAGGGTATCTTATGGGCGTACTTCCGGGCCACCATGCCAAGAACCCCCAGGGTGCTGGCCACGGCGCTGCAGCCCGCCTCCATGGCAAGGCGCACGATGTTCTCCGGGTCCATGTAGATGGGGTTGGGGGCAAAGGACGCTGCCGCCGAGTGCTCTATCCCCTGGTCCACCGGAAGTATGGACAGGTACCCGGTGTTCCCCAGCCGCCCGTGGCCTAGGAGCTGCTGAAGGGACCTCAGCACCTGGGGGGACCTGTCCGATTGGGCGAACACCCGGTCCACGAAGTCCGGTCCCGGAAGGTGTATGTCCTCCTTGGGGATCCCGGTGCAGCGGTGGCTTAGAAGGTCCTCCGCGTCGCTTCCGAGGATGCTTTCTATCTCCTCAAGTGACATCATCGCTTAGCTACCCCCTTTTATGGCAAGAGATTTATATGATTTTAACTCTAACTAGTTTCATTGCAAGGGGGGCGATGGGACATGTGTACCCGGCCAGTGATATTGTCACCCCATAAGGGGACGGGGAAAATGTCACCATGAGAAAGGATGACCTTTTCTTGGGACGAGAAGGCCATGGCGGCGGTTGACATATACCCCATAAGGGTATATAAGTGGCGTGTAAGCCACTTGTGGACGGTGCAAAAGAAAGCTATCAGGGGGTGTGGAGTGTGGAAAGGTCGGTTCAGGTACTCATAGTTGGCGGCGGTCCCGGCGGCAGGGTGTCCTACATGGCCTTGAGGAAGATGGGGATAAGCTCCATCGCCATGGTGGCCGACGAGCCCCCCACGGTTATATGCAGCCTTCCCTACGGCATAGGAAGGCGCCTCATCCCGGAGGGGCCTCATAAGGTCATAGTGGACCTCAAGGAGAGCCCCCGGCTTCCAAAGGAGATAGCGGAGGACACCATATGGGGCAGGGTGGTGTCGGTGGACCATCCCTCCAGGGTGGCGGTGGTGCGCACCGATGACGGGGAGGTCAAGGTGCGCTACGAGAAGCTGGTCCTGGCCCAGGGGGCGGCCCCTTGGATGCCCAAGGTGCCGGGGGTTTTGGCTTCGGAGGGGTCGAAGGGCCCCACCGTGATGGTGGGGGATGATCTGTATCCCAGGGACGCCCTGGCGGAGAACGTGAAGGTCCTTCGGGGCGCCCATGACGCCATTGATATAGACAAGCTGGCCCGGGAGGCGAAGCGGGCGGCGGTGATAGGAAGCGGCGCCATAGGCCTTGAGGTGGCGGAGGCCCTTGTGGACCGGGGGCTTCAGGTGACCCTTGTGGAGGTTTTGGACCACGTGGTGTCCGCTTTGGACCTTGAGCTTGCGGCGGTGGTGGAGAACAAGCTGTGCGAGAAGGGCGTTGACGTGCGCCTTGGGGTCACCGTGAAGGATGTTGGGAAGGGGGAGGTCCTCCTCTCCGACGGCTCCTCCGCGGCGGCGGACTTCGTGGTGTTCGCCTCCGGCGTGAGGCCCCGGCTTGACCTGGCCAGGGCCCTGGGGGTTGAGGTCCAGCGGGGGGTTGTGGTGGACCACGCCATGAGGACCTCCGTGGAGGGGATTTACGCCGTGGGCGACATGGCCCAGGTTCAGGACGCCGCCACCGGAAGGCCGGTGCTTCCCCTCATAGGGACCCTTGCCATGAGGCAGGCCATGGTGGCCGCCATGGACATGGCGGGCATGGCCGCGGGGCTTCCTCCCGTCACGCCTTGGGGTGTGAGCCAGATATTCGACCTTCACTGGGGCTCCGTGGGCTGGACGCTGGAGGCCGCAAGGCGGGCGGGCATACCGGCGGAGTTGGTGGCGGTGCCGGTGCGCTCCAGGGACCCCTTCATGGAGGGCCGGGACGGCATGTGGCGCATAACCGTGGCCATGGGGGGAGAGGGGCTTAAGATGGGGCAGATAATAGGCTTCCAGGTGCTCACCGAGGGGGACAACCCGGTGCACCTGGCGGAGCGGTTCATAGACATAATAACCGCCCGCTCCACGGTCCAGGACCTCTTCGCCCGCTACTTCATCCACTCCCCGAGCCACAACTCCGTGGACGACCCGTACCTGGGGCTCATGATGGAGGCCCAGAAGCTCATGGGGCAGCCCAGAAGCTAAGAGGGGACCAGGGGATTTGGAACTTCACATTTAAAATTTTCAAAGGAGCCGGGGGAGCGATCCCCCGGCTTTTTTGAACCCTGGCATTTTGCCGATCCTATGGCTTAGCGGTACCAGGGCCGCTTCTCCGCCATGCCGGGCCTTCTTGGGTACCTTGGAGGGCAGGGAGACTCCTTGCGCCAGAGGATCAGCATCCTGGAGCGGTCCCCGAGGTCGTAGGGTATGGCCGCGGGGTCCGACAGCCCCAGCTCACCCCAGCGCCCCTCGAGCCCCGCTACCTCCTCCGCCCCCTTAGGCCCCTTCATGGCCCAAAGCATCCCCCCTACGGACACCAGTGGGGACAGGAGCTCCGCCAGCACCGGCGCCTCGCTTAAGGCTCTGGCGCAGGCCACGTCGTAGACCTCCCGGTTCAGCTTGGCGAAATCCTCGGACCTCGAGCACACCACCTGGACCCTTTCGGGGGTAAGCCCCAGGAGCTGCCTCATCTCCTCCACCAAGGCGCACTTCTTGCCCACGCTGTCCAGCAGGGTGACCCCCACGTCGGGCCTGCATATGGCCCAGACCATGCCGGGCAGCCCGCCGCCGGTGCCCACGTCTATGACCCTGGCCCCCTTGGGCAGGGCGGAGGCCAGGGCCCCGCAGTCCACTATGTGGTTCTCCCATAGGGCCTCCTCGTCCATGGGGCCCGTGAGGCGGGCCCTCTCGTTGCTGGACGCCAAAAGCGCCCCGTAGCGCATGAGCTCCCCCCGATGCTCGTTGATAAGCCCGAAGGACTCCGCCAGGTCTATCCTCAAAGGAACCATCCCCTTCTTAAATCTTCTCGCGGATCAACTATTATAGGATACCCTGGAAGCTTTTAGGGGCTGGATGTACAATGAAAAAACATTTCTAAAAGGAGGCCCTTGCCATGAGGATCTTGCGTTGCCCCTTACCCTGCTCCGCGGGGGGTATCCCCAGTCTTCTCCGTTTCCTGGCCCTTGTCTGTGTCCTCTTGGGGGTATCCTCCACGGCCTTAGCCCAGGGGGGCTCTCCCGCAGGGGGCCTCAACCACAGGATGTTGGAGCAGATAACCTCATCCCCCGCAGGATCATCGGTCACGTTCCTGGTGGTGGGGGACACCCGGGGCCCCGGGAGCCGCTTTGGCTTCCTGGTGCCTCAGATGAGGGACGACGGTGGGGAGTTCGTGATACACCTTGGGGACCTCACGAACCGGGGTGCCCGGAAGGAGTATGACGAGGCCCTGGGGCACCTTAAAAGCATCCGGAAGCCCTTCCTTGTGGTGGTGGGCAACCACGAGCTGGTGGATCGGGGCCGGAGCAGGTTTGAGGGGATATTCGGCCCCCGGCGGGATCTTTGGTTCCGGCGGGGCGGCGTGCTTTTCCTGCTCGTCGACAACGCCGACGGCATGCCGCTGTCCAGGGAGAGGCTGAGGAAGATAGAAGAAGTCCTGGGTCAGGACGCGCCGGTGAAACTGGTGTTCATGCACCAGCCCCTATTTGACCCCAGGGGGGAGGGTTTCCGGCACGCCATGGACCCCAAGGGGACCTTGGAGCTGCTGAAGGTCTTCAAGGCCGCCGGGGTCAGCCGGATCTTCGCCAGCCACGTGCACGGTTTCTTCGAGGGTGATTGGGAGGGGATGCCCTTCACCATATCAGGAGGGGGCGGGGCCAGGCTTTACAGCAAGGATCCGGCCCACGGGTTTTACCATTATCATCGGGTGACCGCCGGCCCGGAGGGGGTTGAGGTTGAGACGGTTCCCATGGGGGGGTATGTGAGATGACCTTCAGAAGGCGGGATGTGGGGCTTTTCAAGGTGATATCCCTGGAGGGCACCTGGAGGGAGATGGGCAGGGCCTACGGGGAGGCCATGGGGCAGGAGCTTTGGGACTTCTACCGTCTTGGGGTGGAGGAGCACCTGATGGGTCAGCTCGGCAGGACCCAGGAGGAGCTCAAGGCCCTGGGGGAGGGGTTCTTCCGCTGCTACCCCCACAGGTTCAAGGAGTTCGTCCGGGGTATGGCGGAGGGTTCCGGGATGGAGCTGTGGCGCCACTTGGCCCTTGGGGCCATAGAGGTGGCGGCGGTGGAGTCCCTGGTGGGGCACTGTTCCTGCGTGGCCGCCTGGGGGGAGTACACCGGAGGGGGGCCCTTGGTGGTGGGGCGCAACTACGACTACCTGCCAAGGTTCAAGGAGTACGGCAGGTTCATAAACGCCCTTTGTCTTAGGCCCGCGGACGGTTCGGTACCGGTGTGCATCGTGGGGTACGTGGGTACCTTCTACGTCACCACCGCCCTCAACGGTGCGGGGCTGTTTTTGGAGCTAAACAACGGCATGCCCTCCGGCGGGGACCTTTGGTATCAGAACAGGATACCGAACACGTTGTCGCTTTTGTCGTTCCTCCTGGACTCATGGAGCCTGGATGAGATGGAGGCCCACTTCCTGTCGGTTAGGGCGGCTTTCGCGTCGGTGGTGACCGTGTGCGACGAGGACCTGGCCCGCTGTTACGAGTGGCCGGTGTTCGATGTGAAGCCCTCCCCGCCGGTGAGGCCTGGTCTTCTTGTGGCCACCAACCACTTCACCAGCCCCAGCTGGGGGCTGCCGGAGCCCAAGGACGAGAGGAGCTGGCTCAGCGTCACCAGGAGGAACAACCTGATAAACCTGGCGGACAACCTCAAGGGAGGCATAGACGAGGACGTTATGAGGGAGATTCTGGACACCCGGATCGAGGATCTTGGGGCCACCTCCGATTGTTACACTGTTTACCAGGTGGCGGCGTCGCCTAAGCACCGGCGGCTTTGGCTCAAGGTGCCGGGGCTTACGGGCTGGACCCGGCTGGACCTGGCGGAGCATTTGGGGGTATAGCCGGTGGGGCTGGTCTCCCTGGAGAACCTAAGGCCCGGGATGGTGTTGGCGTCTGCCCTTAGGGCCCCCGACGGCAGGGTCATGCTTGGGGCGGGGGTGGAGATAAAGGAGAGCCACATAAAGATGCTCAAGATATGGGGCATCCCCTGGGCGGACGTGGAGGGGGAGGAGGAGCAGGCCATCCAGGAGGAGGTCCGAAGCCGGGAGGAGGCGGTGGTTGCCGCCAGAGAGCTGGTCTCATCTTGGTTCAAGCCCTCAAGCCCCCTGGAGGAGGAGCTCTTTCAGCTCTCCGCGGAGAACGCGGCCCGCAGGCTTCTGGAGGAGGGAGCCCTTCCGCCGGGGTGGATCCCCTCGCCTCCCAAGGAACAGCCCAAGCTCAACCTGGGCGAGCTGGGGGTGGGGCTGCCCGCCATGCTGCACCTGGTGAGGCAGCACGTGCGGCTGTCCTCGTTCCCCGCCATATACTTCAAGCTCCGGGAGGTTATAGAGTCCCCGGTGAGCTCCGCCGCCAAGATAGCGGAGGTGGTAAGCAAGGACCCGGCCCTTACGGTTCGCCTCCTGAGGCTGGTGAACAGCTCATACTACGGGTTCCCCAAGCGCATAGACTCCATCCAGCGGGCGGTGGCCATCGTGGGCACCAACCAGCTCACCGCCCTGGCCATGGCGGTGAGCGCCATGGGGGCCTTTAAGGGGGTGCCCTCGTCCCGCATGGACGTGGGGGCCTTCTGGGAACACTCGGTGGCCTGTGCGGTAACCGCCCGGGTGATCGCCTTCGTGCTTAAGATGCCGAACGAGGAGCAGTTCTTCCTGTCCGGGCTGCTGCACGACGTGGGGCGGCTGGTGCTGTTCTCCAAGGTGCCGTGGGTGATGAAGTCCCTGATGGAGGGGGCCCTTTTCGAGGGGGTCCCCACCCACCTGCTTGAGGAGCGCCACTTAGGGTTCCACCACGGCCGCCTTGGGGAGCGGCTGCTCAAGGAGTGGAACATACCGGACTTCATAAGGATCCTGGTGGGGGGACACCACGACCCCATGGGCTGCGACCTGCCGCGGGAGGCTGCGGTGGTGCACCTTGCGGACGTGGTGGCCCTTGCCATGCGCTGGGGAAGCTCCGGCTCCCGACTTACCCCCCCGGTGGATCCGGCGGTTCCAAGGATGCTGGAGCTGCCTCCTGAGGGGCTGCCCATGGTGGTCTCCCAGGCGGCCCGTCAGATCGCTGAGATACGAAGGATCTTCCTTGTTTAGGGGGTTAGGTTGGGTTGATGAACACCTCGGCTTCTAGGATGTTGGAACTGGAAAGGCGATTCCGCCTTCTTGAGGAGGAGAGGGACCGGGTAAACCGGATATTGGCGGTGGCGGTTGGTTTGGTCCCCGCGTCGGTGGGGGACGAGGACGGGGTGGAGCGGATAATAGTAAGGGCCGCCGACAGGGCGAGGTCCCTGATAAAGCTGGGCCGCTGGAGCTGCCGCCTCTTCTCCGACGACGGCCTTGAGCTTTACCGGGCCGCCGGGGAGGAGGGGGACTTCGACTTCGATGGGGCCCTGGAGGCATTGAGCTCCGACGGCACCCTGGCCTGGGCGCTGGCGCACCCCCAGCCCATGTTCCTGTCCCTGCCCCAGGGCAACGTGCTGCTGGCGGCGCTGAGCACCCCTTCAAGGATAATGGGGGTCTTCCTGGCGGCCCAGGAGGAGAGCCCCGAGGAGGTCCCCGAGATCGGGGTGGCCTTCTTCAGGACCCTCATGTCCTACACCGCCGTGTCGATACAGAACACCATGCGCCTTGAGGAGGTGCGGTCCTTGAACCGGCGGCTGGGGGAGAACGTCCAGCGGCTGGAGGAGACCAAGCGGGCTCTTGAGGAGGCCAACCGCCTCAAGGATGCCTTCTTAGCCCACATAGGCCACGAGATCCGAAACCCCTTGGGCGGGATAATAGGGCTTCTTCGGGGGATGTCGAAGGAGGAACTGCCAGCGGGGTACCCCGACAGGCTGGAGGTGCTTTTGAGCGAGTGCGAGAACTTAAACAGCCTTCTGGACGACCTGTTGGACTACTCCAAGCTTGAGGCGGGCAGGCTCGACGTGATGAACGTGCCCTATTCCCCGGCGGAGCTTTTGGAGTCCGTGGCATCGTCATTTCGCCTGAGGGCCCAGGACGAGGGGCTGGAGTTCCGGTTCTTCCACGACCGCCTGCCGGAGAGGGTCCTTGGGGACCCCAGGAGGGTAAGGCAGGTGCTGGTGAACCTGCTCTCAAACTCCCTCAAGTTCACCCGCCGGGGGCACATATCCCTATCGGGATGGATTTCCGAGGATAAGCTGTACTTTGCGGTGGAGGACAGCGGCGAGGGCATGGACCTGGAGGATATGGGGCGCCTTTTCGTCCCCTTTGCCGGGAGCTCCACCGGGGCGGGGCTTGGTCTTTGCCTTTCAAAGGGCCTTGCGAACCGGATGGGAGGGGACATAACGGTCCGGTCCAGGAGGGGGCACGGGACGGTGTTCACCCTGGAGCTCCCCTTGAGCGGCCACCAGGGGACCCGCTGCCCCTTGGAGGGGCTCAAGGGGCTGGTGGTGGACGACAACAACACGTCCCTTGCCGCCGCCTGCGCTGTTCTGCGGGAGTGCGGGGTGGATGTGAAGGGCCTGTCCTCTCCGGAGGAGGCGATCCAAGCGGCGTCCCGGGAGGAGTTCGACTTCGTGCTGATGGACCTTAACCTTCCGGCCTTTGACGGGGTGGCGCTGTTGCGGCGCCTTAGGGAGGCCTCTTCCGCCAAGGTGGTGGGACTCACCGCCGGGGTGAGCCAGGAAGAGGAGGATCGTTTCATAGGGGAGGGGCTTTTGAAGGTGCTCCGGAAGCCCTTGGACCTTGGGGAGCTCGCCTGGGCCCTGAAGCACCATGCCCCTTCGGAGGTTGGGCTCAAGTCGGACCTTCTTGAGACCTTCCGGTCCGACATGGCCCGTCTTGAGGGCGTTCTGCTGGAGTCCTTCCGCCGGGGAGACGAGGACCTGTTTTTGAAGGCCCTGCACGAGTTCAAGGGGGCGGCGCTCTCCTTCGGCCAGTGGAAGGCCGCCGGCGGGGCCCAGTTCAGGGTTCCCATGGGGGTGCCCGTGAGGTTCTCGGACGTGGAGTTCCCGGAGGGGATGAGGGTCCTTGTGGCGGACGACAACCAGTCCTCCAGGGAGGCCCTCCAGCGCATATTCTCCCCCAGGGGTATAAGGGTGCTCACCGCCCGGGACGGGGAGGAGGCCTTGGACATCCTCTTGTCCGGCGCGGTGGACGTGGCGCTCATGGACTGCATGATGCCCCGCATGGACGGGGTGGAGGTGATCCGGCGCCTTAGGGAGGCGGAGGCCCACAGCGAGAGGTACACCTACGTGATCATGATAACCGTGAGGGACACCAAGGAGGACCTGGTGAGGGCCATGGCGTCGGGGGCGGACAACTACGTGGTGAAGCCCTTCGACCCGGACGACCTCACCTTGCGGGTTTTGTCCGGCACCCGGGTGATGGAGGTGCAGCGGAAGCTTCGGTTCCTGGCCCGGCATGACCCGCTCACGGGGCTTTTCAACCGGGGTGCTTTGCTTGAGATGGAGGAGCGGGAGATAAGCCGGGTGCTTCGGGAGGGTACGAGGCTGTCGGTGGCCATGATGGACATAGACCGTTTCAAGGCCATAAACGACCGCTACGGGCATCTGGCGGGGGACGAAGTGCTTCGCCAGCTTTCATCGAGGGTGAAGTCCCTCATAAGGCCCTACGACATCCTGGGCAGGTACGGGGGAGAGGAGTTCCTTATGGTGCTGCCCGGCGCCTCCCTGGAGGGGGCGGTGGGGCTGTGCGACCGGGTAAGGCGGGGCATAGAGTCGGCCCCGGTGGAGTACCAGGGGGAATCCATAATGGTCACCGCCAGCTTCGGGGTGGCGGAGTTCCGGGAGGGGATGTCCCTGGACCGTCTCAACGACCACGCGGACCAAGCCCTGTACCGGGCCAAGGGGGACGGCAGGAACCGGGTGGCGGCCTTTGAGGGTTGAGGGGTGTTGGCGGTTTCCTCTGTATGGCGTCTTCTTATCATGAAGGAACAACATAAAGAGGGGGCCCCGCCCCCCCTCTTTGCTTTTTAGGCCGGTCTCCCCAGGCAATTCTAATTCAGCGGGCCCTCCTCAGGGCTTGAAGGACTTCACCGTGAGGATGGGAAGCATGCAGAGGGTGAGCAGGGCCGAGAGGACCCCGTAGGTCCTGAGGAAGCCCAAGAAGGACTGCCCCCCGAAGGCCTCTATGAGAACCCCGGAGCCCCACTGGGCCAGGATGACGAAGGCGAAGACCGTCATGTTGGCGGCTCCTATGAGGGCTCCTATCCGCTCCCGGGGCACCAGGTCGTTTATGGCGGAGTTGGCCGCCACCACCCCCACCCCGGAGGTGATGCCTATGAGCGCCCCGGCGGCCCCCGCCAGGGGAAGCGGCGCCTTGAGCCACATGACGGAGAGGAAGAGGGCCCAGGAGGCGGCGATGGCGCCGCCGAAGGACGCCATGGCCCAGGTCCTCCCCCTTGCCATGGAGGCTAGCCGCCCCCCAAGGAGTGTCCCCGCCATCATGCCCACCCCTATCAGAGTCGCCCAGTTCCTGGCGGGGCCTGCCCCGCACCGGTAGGCCTCCTCGAACCACGCCACCGCCCAGAGCCCCTGAAGTGATATCTGAACTCCCACCGCGGAGGCCCACATGAGGGTGGCGGCCTTTATGCCCCGGTGGCCCTTCAATAGCAGGGCCATGCCGTCCCGGAGGGCCTTGGACATGGAAGAACCCTGCGAACGGTTTCCCGCCACCAGGTCCCTGGAGCGGCAGAGCCACATGGAGAGGGCCACCGCGAGGCTTACGGCGCCCAGGATGACAAAGGTGTTGAAACGGCCCAGCTTGTCCAGGCTCATCCCAAGGGGCGCCACGGACACCACCGCCCCCAGGTTCCCCACCGCTATGGTTATGCCCGTTAGGGCCGCGTAGCGTTCCTTTGGGAACCCGTGGGCCTGGTGCACCAGCACGCCGGAGAATATGGGCCCAAGCCCAAGGCCCGTGAGAAGCCTGGCGGCCCCGAGGGACTCGGGGCTTTGGGCGAAGGAGAACATGAAGGTTCCTATGGCGCACAACGCCATGCCCACGGCCCCGGTCTTCATTGGGCCGTACCGGTCGTTTAGGGCCCCGCAGAGGGGCTGTATCCCCCCGTAGGCGTAGAAGAAGAGGCTTGAGATGAAGCCCGTCACCGCGGCGGTCATCCCCATCTCCCTTGCCAGCCTGGGCAGCAGCACCGCCGGGGATATCCTGAAGAAGTTGGACATGAAGTAGGCCGCCAAAAGCAACAGGTACAGAGTCACCGCCCAGTTCCGGCGTCCTTCCGAGTTGTTCACCCGCATCATCCTTTCGTGGCTTTCTTGGGGCCGTGCCCCGGGGGCTTGAAAACTCAAGACCCTTCGGAATTCTATATGCTAATATGGTTCCATGTCCACGATAGGACCTGGGATGCCGTTTCATAAGGTCTTTTGGCCCATGGAACCTGTGGGCCCACCGGGAGGTGGGGAGCTTGAAGAGAGTATTGTCCGCCTGTGCCTTTGACTGTCCCGATGCCTGTGGTTTCGCGTTCGACCCTGAGAGTGGAGAGGTTGCGGGGAGGAAGGACCATCCCTACACAGCGGGGTTCGTGTGCCATAAGCTTAAGGGTTTCTTGAGTTTCCTCAAGGGCCATAGGCTTGTAAGGCCCCTTTTGAGGGATGGCGGGGTGTTGCGGGAGGTATCGTGGGATGATGGGCTGTCGATCTTCGCCGCCAAGGTGGGTGGGGCGGTAAGTAAAGATCCAAGGCGGGTCCTTTGGGCCAGCGGCTCCGGGAACCTCAAGCTGGACAACCTGGCCTTTGACCTATTCTCCAAGGCCCTTGGGGGGCTCACGGGCCTTAGGGGGTCCCTGTGCGGAGGGGAGGGTGGCGCGGGTCTTGGGGAGTCCTACGAGGTGAGGCGCCACGTGCCGCCCGAGGAGGTTTTACAGAGCCGCCGGGTGGTGCTTTGGGGCCGCAACGTGGCGGAGACCAACGTCCACTTCGTGCCGCTCCTTGCGAAGGCAAGGATGCTGGGGGCCAAGGTGGGGTACGTGGACGTGAGGCCCACCAGGACCCACGGCGTGGCGGACCGCACGTGGGTGGTGCGCCCAGGGTCGGATCTTGCCCTTTCCCTTTACCTTTGCGGGAGGGTTTTGGATGAGATGGGGCCTCCCAAGGGTGGCTTTGAGGGGCTTGAGGATTTTATGTCCCTTGCGCGGGGCGTAGGGCGTAGGCATGCCATGGAGGCCTCGGGACTCAGCGGCGAGGAGTTGGACGACCTTTTCCGGTTCGTAACGGAGGAGGGCCCCTTGAGCCTTTGGGCTGGATGGGCGGTGCAGCGGCGCGTGGGCGGGGACCTTCTGATGCGGGTCCTGGACTCTTTGGTGTTCCTTTTGGGAAGCCAGGACGTGGCCGGCGGCGGCATGGTTTTCAGCGCCGACGACGAGGCCCCGGTGCCAAAGGACCTTGCGGGGGACTGCTTTGGAAGGCGCGCCCCCAGGCCGTCGGTGGGGCGTTTTATCGCGGACGCCAAGGAGCCGCCGGTGGATGTGGCGGTGTTCTCTCGCTGCAATCCCATGACCCAGTCCCAGGATGTAGGAGTTCTGGAGGAGGTTTTGCGAGGTGACAAGGTCTTCAGCGTATGTCTTGACTGGAGGCTTTCCGCCACCGCCAGAGAGTGTTCCCTGGTTATCCCCGTGGCCCCCTTCCCGGAACAGCCCACGGGGGTCCTGTTCAGCTACTGGCACGACCTGATCCAGCAGGTGAACCCCCTTGGGGAGGGGCCCGTGCCCTACGAAGGTGAGGTGTTGGACCGGGTCTTGGCGCTTCTTGGTGTTGATCCGCTGGTGGTCTCAGGGGCTCAGGCGCTGGTAAGGCGGGTGCTGTCCCTGCGGGGCCTTGAGGAGGTGGCGGAGGGCATATGGCGTTTCCCCCATCCAAGGCGCCACCTGGGGCCCTTCCGTTTCCCCTCCGCGGGTCCTTTTGGAAGGTCCTCCGATTGGGGGGCGCGGCCGGGGGATCGGTTTTATCTGGTGACGCCCCACCGGTACGACGGGGTGAACGGTTGGTCATTGAATGACTGGGAGAGCCCAAAGGGGGGTCTTTGGGCTTACCTTGCGCCGAGGCACATGGAGGAGCTTGGCATGCGGGAGGGGGACTTGGGGTGGCTTACGTCCCCCTTCGGCAGGGTGTCTGCCCGCTTCGCCCCCCTGGAGGGGCTTTCGGAGGGGGTGTGCCTCGTCTTCTCCGGTCAGGAGGGGGTGAACCGCCTCTCAGGTCCAGAGATAACCGAAAGGTGGAACACCAGGCTCTCCGAGGCCTGGGTGAGGGTGGAGAAGTGAGGTTAGCTGCCGCAGGCCCCTTTGGGGCTGAAAGGCCAAGGGCTCTTCTATATGCCCTGGAGCGGCCCTTGCGCTGCGCATCCTGCGAGCCCCTTCCCGTTGACTTTGACCTAAGTTGTCCTTATAGTATTTGCGAAGGTCACATCTAATTAAGCCGAGGGGGGCTGTGGGGATGTTCAACTTTCTTCGCAGGTTTTCGGTGGCTTTTAGGCTGTGGGCCTTGGTTTTGATAGGTTTTCTTGGGATGGCTTCCATGGGCGGGATGCTCACGTGGAAGCTTATGGTGGCCAGGGATTTGGCCAGGTCCATGCACCAGGAGAGCGGAAGGGGGTTGCTTTACGTCGGTGAGGCCAAGTTCTACCTTGCCTCGGGGCAGATAAACCTCTACCGGGGTTTGATGGCCTCCGGCCAGGAGCGGCAGGAGTTCTTCTCGGAGAGCCGGAGGGAGCTGGAGAAGGCCATGGAGGCCTTAAAGTACTACCAGGGCACCATCAACATGGACCAGCGCTCCCGGGAAGCTCACGGGGAGGCGGAGGAGTCTTTGAAGGGGATCTTGGAGGTGTTGAACGAGGCTTCCGCCCTTGAGGGCGGCGACGTTCAGGCCTTCCTGGAGAGGGCCCGGGAGAGGACCCGCCGGGCGGTGGATGCCATGGCGGCCCTTGGGGAGGGGGCGGCTAGGGCTCTGGAGGAGCGGAATTCCGCGGTGGAGAGAGAAGCCAGGTCCGCAATGGGGTTGGCCTTTGGGGCAGGGATTTCGTTGCTGGTCCTGCAGCTTGTCCTGGCCCTCGGGGTGGCATTGTCGGTGATCCGACCCTTAAAGGGGCTTGGGGAAGTGGTTAAGCACATGGCGGACAACCTGGACCTCTCGTTCAGCGCCCCCGATGATTGGAGGGATGAGATAGGCCGGTTATACCGTGACGTGGAGCTGCTTTGTGCCGCCGTCGGCGGCGCCCTCCGGGAGATAAGGGCCTTGGCGTCCAGCGTGAGCGGCGAGGCGGAGAACTTCTCCGCCATGGCGGAGGAGACCAACGCGGCGGTTCAGGAAACAAAGGCCAGCGCCGATGTGGCCATCGGGGGGCTGGAGGACGCGGCCTCCGGGGCGGAGGAGGTAACCGCCAGCGTGGAGGAGGTTGCCTCCGCGGCGTCCCTGGCGGCGGCCAAGAGCACCGAGGTGGCGGAGCAGGTGGTTAAGGCCAAGGAGCAGCAGGACGCGGGGATGGCCTTCGTGAGGCAGGCGGTGGAGTCCATAGGCGCCGTGGCGGACAAGGCCAGGAGCTCCATGGACATGGTGGAGAAGCTGCACGAGAGGGCCAACACGATCCAGGCCATAGTGGCCCAGATAGGGGGCATAGCGGACCAGACCAACCTCTTGGCCTTGAACGCCGCCATAGAGGCGGCCCGGGCCGGCGAGCACGGCCGAGGGTTTGCGGTGGTGGCGGAGGAGGTGCGGAAGCTGGCGGAGGAGTCCGCCCAGGCGGCCAAGAGCATATCGGACATAGCGGAGGCCATATCGAGGGACCTCAACGTGGTGGTTGAAGCGGTGGAGGACAACGCCAAGGGGGCGGACCAGGTGAAGGACCTGTCCAACAGGG